>JABISU010000177.1 GCA_018700255.1 Flavobacteriales bacterium
CATACAGACAAAAACTCTCTTGGGTACAAGGTTTGATTACATCGCAAGTGATGATTTCACTTTTGGCGCTACATTCTTAAATATGCGAGAGAGACCGCTCACTCAAAAGGTGAATATCGGAGATGAGCCTGTCAACAACACCATTTTAGGAACGGACTTTACATGGCAAACAGAAAGTAGATTTCTTACGGAGCTAGTTGATAAACTTCCATTCTATGAAACTACTTCGACGTCAACATTAGATATTAGTGCTGAGGGTGCATATTTAATCCCTGGACATAGTAGAGCGATTGGCGAGGAGGGAAATGCTTACATAGACGATTTTGAAGGTTCTCAATCTACAATCGACATTAGATCTGTTTCTAGGTGGTTTTTAGCTTCGACTCCTAAACACCAAAATGAACTGTTCCCAGAAGCGGCATTTGAAGACACACTTTTATATGGTTATAATAGAGCTGCGATGTCTTGGTATACGATCGATCCGACATTTTATTCTGGAAGCGGGCTTCAAGATGGGCAGGTGTCAGATGAGGTAAAGCAGGATCACAATATGCGTCAAATATTAGAGCAGGAGATTTTCCCCAACAGAGATTATCAACCTGGAACGCCTAGGAATATTCCGACTTTTGATTTGAGTTTTTGGCCTTCAGAAAGAGGTCCTTATAATTATGAAACTGCTGATGGAACCTCTGGATATTCAGCGGGGCTTAGTGAAAACGGGGACTTAGTTGAGCCTTCATCTCGTTGGGGAGGGATTCAAAGAGCGCTTACTACTACGGATTTCGAGAGTGCAAATATTGAGTACATCCAGTTTTGGGTTATGGATCCTTTTAATGATGATTCTGAAAACTCAACGGGAGGTGATATATATTTCAACTTAGGTAATGTTAGTGAGGACATCCTCAATGATAGCCAGCTAGAGTTTGAGAATGGACTTCCGTCTGCGACGAGTCCAGACTTACCCACAGACACAAGTGCTTGGGCTATTTATCCAGATCCATCAACATTTAATGTTGTAAATGCATTTGACAACGCTTCAGGCAATTACGCTTTGCAAGACGTTGGGTTAGACGGGATGAATTCTGCTACTGAAAGAGAGCATTTTTCTGATTGGTTAGGAGATCTAGAAGGCTCTGGAGTGTTAAGTCCCGAAGCGTATGCTGCGATTGAAAATGATCCTTCGGGCGATGACTTCAGGTACTTCAGAAACCCAACTTCTCAAGCTTTAGAAGAGGATATTATTCAGAGATACAAGCATTTCAGTTTGTATGAAGGGAACTCGAATACGGAGTCTCCTGATGGGTATCCTATTACTTCTACGACTATACCTAATAGTGAGGACATCAACGAGGATATCACGCTCAGCACTATTGAGAGCTACTATCAGTACAAGATTTCTTTAAGGCCATCTGACCTTGGAGAGGCGAATGTGGGAAACAACTACATAACGGACGTTTTCGAAACGCTTTCGCAGAGCGCCTCTTCGAATGAGCAGAAACCTATTAAGTGGTACCAGTTTAAAATTCCTGTTCGTGAGTACCAAAAACATATTGGTAGTATCTCAGATTTCCGTTCAATAAGATTTATGAGGGTGTTTATGAAAGGTTGGAGCCAGCCTGTAACTCTTCGTTTTGCCAGAATGGAACTTGTTAGAGGAGAATGGAGAAAATATGATGGGTCTTTAGCTGGAGAGCAAGAGATAGAACCAGCAGATCCTTCTTCTACAAGTTTTAATATTTCTGCCGTTAATGTCGAGGAAAATGGAAATCGTGAGCCGGTTGCATATGTAACTCCTCCGGGAATTATTAGAGAGATTGACGTAGCAACAACAAATCAGAGAAGACTTAACGAGCAATCTTTAGCCATGGAGGTTTGTAACCTTATTGATGGAGATGCTAGGGCTGCATACAGAAATATCAATTATGATATGAGAATGTATAAGCGTATGCGGATGTATTTCCACGCTGAACCTGGCCCTGATGGAACAACTTTAAACGATGGAGATATTACTGCATTTATAAGATTAGGTTCGGATTTTGACAATAACTATTACGAGTACGAAATTCCACTTTCGGTAACACCTTGGTATACCGTGGATGAGGACTTGATTTGGCCTATGGCCAATAACATGGATATAGAACTTCAGAAACTTCAGAACCTGAAGATAAATAGACCGGTTGGCCAACCTATATTCCAAGAATATACCGAATACGATGGTGTTGCAAGGATGTCGGTTAAGGGAAATCCGAATTTAGCGAACGTGGTTACTGTCATGATCGGAATCAGAAACTCAGATAAGGATTCTAATGTTTTCCCATATTCCGATGACGGTTTAAATAAATGCGCTGTTGTTTGGGCAAATGAGTTGAGGTTATCTGATTTTAATGAAGAAGG
>JABISU010000061.1 GCA_018700255.1 Flavobacteriales bacterium
GAATTCAAATACATCTCGCCACCTAGCCGAGTTTTGGATGATAGAGCCGGAGATAGCATTTGCCGATCTTAAAGATGATATGAAGCTTGCGGAGGATTGCCTCAAGTCTGTTTTAGGATATGTATTGAAGCATGGAAAAGACGATTTGGATTTCTTAGAAAACCGAGAAGTTCAATCTGAAAAGCAACTCCCTCAAAAGGACAGACATGAGCTCCCATTAACAGAACGACTCAAGAATGTGGTTGAGTCGAAATTTGCTCACATGACGTACACTGAAGTGATTAATGCTCTTAGGAATTCTAAGCCGTTTAAGAAGAAGAAATTTAAATACCCATGCGAGTGGGGTGATGATCTGCATTCAGAGCACGAGCGTTGGTTAGTGGAGAAGCACATTGGAGGGCCAGTGATTGTAACTGATTATCCCGCTGAAATTAAAGCATTTTATATGCGCCAAAACGACGATGGTAAAACCGTTGCTGCTATGGACGTTCTCCTCCCTGGGATTGGAGAAATTATTGGGGGATCTCAACGTGAGGAGAGATTGGACATTCTGAAGAAAAAATGCGCAGACTTCAATATTCCAGAGGATCATGTTTGGTGGTATTTAGAGACGAGAAAGTTTGGGTCGGCTGAACATTGTGGGTTTGGCATGGGCTTTGAAAGGCTTGTTATGTTCGCGACGGGGATGTCAAACATCCGAGACGTCATACCATTTCCTAGAACGCCACTTTCGGCAGAATTTTAACCTTTTTAAAGCACATGTTCAAGCAATCACTACAACAAAAGCAACTTCAAAGGCTATCGCCTCAGCAAATTCAGCTGATGAAGCTTTTGCAAGTGCCTACGGTGGAGCTTGAAGCAAGGATTAAGCAAGAGCTTGAGGCAAATCCAGCTTTGGAAGAAGGAGCAGAAGAGGAGGAAAGAGATGAGTTAGAGCAGGATGATCAAGATCAAAACGATTCTTTGGACGAGTTTGATTTTGACGAATATTTAGATGACGAAACGCCTGATTATAAGACGTCCGTCCGCAATCACGGTCAAGATGTGGAGGATAAAGATATTCCCCTTGGAGCTGGATCGACTTTTAGGGAGCTGTTGCTTGGTCAATTAAGTTTACATCAGCTGAATGAAAATCAGAAAATGCTAGGGGAGCATTTAATAGGTCAATTAGATGATGCAGGATATTTGCGGCGAGAGTTGGAGAGCATCGTAAATGACTTGGCTTTTACCCAAAACATTACGGTTAAAAGGGAAGAGTTAGAGGATGTCCTTTTAACAATCCAAACACTAGATCCTGCAGGCGTTGGAGCTAAAAGTTTAAGAGAGTGCTTACTCCTTCAGATAAGGCGTAAGCTAGAAATACTTAAGGATAAAGCTAATTTCTCCCGTCTTCAGAATCTAGTTTATGCTGAGGAGATATTAGAAGATCATTTCGAATCGTTTTCAAAAAAACATTACCCATCGATTACTTCTAAACTCAACATTTCAGATGACGACCTTAAAGAGGCTCTGTCTGAAATTAAAAAACTGAACCCCAAGCCTGGTGATTCAGGAGGAGAATCTGCGAGAACAGTAGCTCATGTTGTTTCAGATTTTATTCTTACTGTTAATAACGATGAGTTACAAGTTGTATTAAATCAGAGAAATGCCCCAGATTTAAGAATTAGCCCTTCATATAAAGATATGATGCATACTTACGCAAGTGGTGCAAAAACTTCTAAATCTCAAAAAGAAGCTCTAACCTTTGTGAAACAAAAAATTGATGCTGCTAAGTGGTTTGTAGATGCAATTAAGCAGCGTCAACTCACACTAATGAAAACGATTAACACTATCGTAAATCACCAAGAGGAGTATTTTTTAAGCGGAGATGAAACAGATCTTAAACCTATGATTTTGAAGGATATTGCTGAAAAGATAGAGATGGATATTAGCACAGTTTCAAGGGTCGCTAATAGTAAATATGTCCAAACTCCATATGGCACATTTCTGCTAAAGACTTTTTTTTCTGAGAGTTTAACAACTGACAGTGGAGAAGACGTTAGCTCTCGTGAAGTGAAGAGCATTCTTAAGGACGCCATAGAAGAAGAGGACAAGTCAAAACCCTTAACGGATGAAAAGTTGGGAATTATATTAAATTCGAAAGGTTATCATATTGCTCGAAGGACAGTTGCGAAATATCGAGAGCAAATGGGGTTGTCGGTAGCTAGATTAAGAAAAGAATTATAGGAAAATGCAGGTTTTTGCTAAATTTATTTCCGCTATTTTTCATCCTTTTTTAATGCCTCTGTTTACAATATTTTTATTGAAGCATTTTGATGTTTATTTATCAAACCGCACAGATGTCTTTATATACCTAGCATTAATAATAGTGATTACCACTCTCGCGACGGGTTTTTCGATTTTGCTTATGCGTAGAAGGGGGATGATTTCTGATTTAGATATCAGAAACAGGTCTGAAAGATTCACTCCATTTTTAGTTGTTCTTGGGTATTATGTGATGGCATATGTCCTCACCTTAGAACTCACGGGTATTGCGATTCCAGTTTTATATAGATCTCTTATGTTGGGGTTGGTTGTTTCGATACTTACGGGTTTAATTATTACAAAACGTTTCAAACTGAGTATGCATTTGTTAGCTATTGGGGGCGTACTGGCGGCTGTAATTTATGTTGGGGCTATAAATGCAACATCAGATTTAAGCTGGATCGCTTCGATAGTCATAGTATCTGGACTACTTGCTTGGAGTCGTTTAGAATTACAAGCCCACACACTAAAAGAAGTATACGTTGGTTTTTCCGTTGGATTTGTATGTATGTTTAGTGTACTAATACTACAGATAGGATAACTATACACTTAATTTTGAATGATGAGTTTAACTATTTTAGTCACAGGCGGAGCGGGGTACATAGGAACACACACAGCTGTAGCATTAGCTGAAGCTGGTTTTAGAGTTGTTCTGTTAGATAATTTCAGCAATTCAGAATTTTCTATGGTGCAAGCTTTAAGGTCAATGGTTGATCAAGAAGTGCCTTTTTACGAAGCAGACTGTAGGAATAAGAGTGACCTTATCAGAGTCTTTAATACAGAAAAGGAAAAGGGCCATCCGATTTCAGGAGTCATTCACTTTGCGGCATTAAAAGCTGTTGGAGAAAGTGTTGAAAAGCCAGAGTTGTATAAGTCGAATAACATTGGGGGAACGGAATGCTTGTTAGAGATAATGAAGGAATTCGGTGTTCATAGTTTAGTGTTTTCATCTAGCTGTACAGTTTATGGAGAGCCAGAAAACATTCCTGTTGATGAACTATCTCCTTTCTTACCTTCTGAATCGCCTTATGGATATACGAAGCAAGCTTGCGAGAAATTAATTGTGAATCACGCTGAAGAAAACGGTGAGTTTAGCTCAGCTTTGTTGAGATACTTTAATCCTATTGGAGCTCACCCATCAGCAGTTATTGGTGAATCTCCAAGAGGAATTCCGAATAATCTTATTCCCTTTTTATGTCAAGCCGTAGCGAAGTTGAGAGGTCCTCTAACGGTATTTGGGACAGATTACCCAACGAAAGACGGGTCTTGTATTAGAGACTATTTGCATGTTATGGACCTTGCCGAAGCACATGTTAAGGCAATTTGCTATTTATTCGAGACTGGCAAAGGCAAAGGCTGTAGGGCTTATAATTTAGGAACGGGGACTGGCGTTTCAGTTCTTGAGGTAATTGATGCTTTTGAGAGGGTAACCGGAGAGAAAGTCCCTTATACGCTTGGAGATAGGAGGGAAGGAGACGTTGTAGCTATTTGGGCTAATGCGAAAAGAGCTAAGGAGGAGTTGAAGTGGGAAACCAAGCGTTCCCTTGAGCAAGGGCTGAATGATTCTTGGAACTGGCAACAAAAACTTAGTGAGAATTCGGGCTTATGAGAAAGGACCCCTTATAATCCCTTTGTCGGATTTTCTAATAAATCCAAGAACAAAATCCTTAACATCACAGGTAGGAAATTCTGCTTCTGCGACATTTAAGGCAACACTCATATTTGCGTTTTGCACATATAAGGTTCTATAAATATCATCAATTCTTTGGATTTTATCCTGAGTGAACCCCCTTCTCCTTAGGCCTATGGAGTTAACACCTATAAAGGATAGTGGCTCTCTTGCTGCTTTAATGTATGGAGGTATATTCTTTCGAATTAAGGATCCTCCAGCTACAAACGCATGTTCTCCAACATGCACGAATTGTTGAACCCCAACCATTCCTTCAATAATAACCCAGTCGTCAATTGTAACGTGTCCAGCTACATTTACAGCGTTAGCTAGGACAACATGGTTTCCAACGAGTACATCGTGAGCGAGATGTACATATGCCATGATTAGGCAATCATCACCTATAATTGTTTTATACCTATCTACAGTTGCTTTGTGTATTGTTACACATTCACGGATAACCGTTCGATCTCCAATTTCGACAGTTGTCTCTTCGTTGTCGAATTTTAAATCCTGAGGGTCAGCTCCAATAACAGCTCCTGGATATATTTTGCAATCTTTACCTATAGTGGTACTTGATAAAATTGTTGAATTTGGTCCAACCCAAGTTCCACTCCCAATTTTCACTCCCTCTCCCACATAGGCAAAAGGCTCAATCACAACTCCATCTTCTATACAAGCGTTTGGGTGAACAAAGGCCTGAGGGCTTATTATTGATGACATTGTTAAGAAACTAATCGTTGGTTGGATTTCTATCTTTAATTACCTGAGCTAATAAAATAGCCTGAGATACAAGTTTACCTCGAACATATCCTTTTCCTTCCATATGAACTAAACCACGTCTGATTGGTGAAATTAATTTTAAATGAAAGACTATAGTGTCACCAGGTAAAACCTTTTGTTTAAACCTTACATCATCTAATTTCATAAAGTAAGTAGACCAGTATTCTGGTTCATCTACACTTGAGAGTGCGAATACACCACCTACTTGAGCCATGGCTTCTATTTGAAGTACTCCTGGCATAACTGGGTTTTCTGGAAAATGACCTTGAAAAAAAGGTTCGTTCATGGTCACGTTCTTCAACCCTATAATGCTATCCTCAGTCATTTCAAGTATGCTGTCAACTAAAAGAAATGGATAGCGATGGGGGAGAAGTTTAGAAATTTTATTTATATCTAAAATTGCCACTCTATCTGTTCGCAAGTCAGGGATATCTTCAAATGCCTTAATCTTTACATCAATAACCTTTGCAAATTCTACGTTAGCTGCATGTCCTGATCTAGCGGTAAGGACATGTCCATGTATATACCTTCCTATCAAAGCAAGGTCTCCTAAAATATCAAGAAGTTTGTGACGTGCAGGTTCATTTGTGAATCTCAATTCACTTGTGCTCACCACTCCCGTCTCTTCCTCTACAATTCCTAACTCGTCTCTTCCTAAAGATTTAGCAATATCTTGAAGTTCTTCTCTTGAATATGGTTTTTCAGCTAAAACTACTGCGTTGTCAACGTCGCCTCCTTTTATTAATCCTCTTTCAGCAAGGTCTTTAACCTCCTTCATGAATACAAAGGTTCTACTCGAAGCTATTTCTTTTGAAAATTCGCTAAGGCTTTCAAGTCTTGCATGTTGAGTGCCTAAAACAGGGCTGTTGTAGTCAACCATTACAGTCATCCTAAGCTCATCTTCCTCTATAGGGACGATAAGCATTTCGATACCTTGTTCTTTATCTATAAAGCTTATGTTTTTCCTGACTTTAAAAAACAGCCTATCTTCTTCAAGTTCTTGAGTGCCGGCCTTTTCAATACCCTGAGTAAACATCTCTGAACTACCATCAAGAATTGGAACTTCTACCCCATCTAGTTGGATCAAAGCATTGTCAACACCTGAAGCATACAGTGCTGCAAGAATATGCTCAGTTGTGTGAACCTCGACACCATTTTCCCCAAGTGATGTGCTTCTTAAAGTTGAGCAAACATTATTAGTGCAAGCGTCAATGATGGGCTGGCCCTCAATATCTGTTCTTTGAAATTTATAACCATGATTCCCTTCAGCAGGGACGATAGTCATGGTACAAATCTCACCAGTATGCAAACCCACTCCACTAAAGGAAATCGTACTCTTAAGAGTGTGTTGCTTATTTGATTGAATCATCGATAATTATTTCATGGTTTCTTTGTGATCTCACAAGTTTGCGTAGTGCAATATGAAATTTATGGAATGCTTTAATTGGCATTACGGGATTTCCTTGATAGGTTCCGTTTGGAGTTAAAATACTGGCTGAGACTCCTGATTTGGCAGCAATCCTTGATCCGTTTGCAATTTTAAGGTGTCCACCAATCCCAACTTGGCCTCCTATCATGCATTGTGAACCTATAGTTGTAGATCCAGCAATGCCTGTTTGGGCTGCAATAACCGTTTTCTCACCTATAACAACATTGTGAGCAACTTGAATAAGGTTATCTAATTTACAGCCTTTGCGAATAATTGTAGATCCTAAAGTGGCCCTATCAAAGGTACACAATGCCCCTAAATCACAATCATCTTCAATAATCACATTTCCAGTTTGAGGGACTTTTGCATAAGACCCATCGTCTTTCGGCGCAAACCCAAACCCATCTGATCCGATTACTGTTCCCCCTTGAATTGTACATCGATTACCAACATGGCACCTGTCTAAGATCCGCACACCTGAAAAAAACATACAATCAATCCCAATGGTTACATTCCGTCCGATATAAACATGAGCCCTAAGTTCTGTCCTATCTCCAATTGTAGCTCCTTTGTCTATAACCACTCCTGGGCCTATTGCACATGCCTCCCCGATAATTGCGTCAGGATGGATAATTGCTGATGAATGAACTCCTTCATCGCGTTTCAGGATATTATCGTATGCATCTAACAACTTTGCGAA
>JABISU010000059.1 GCA_018700255.1 Flavobacteriales bacterium
ACACTCATGCCATCAAGGTCTGAATATTTACCCTCGCTCTCAGTGGGGTTGGTTTTGTCAGTTTTTAATCCCATGTAATTAAATTCCATTTTTAAGCCAAATCTCCCAAGATTTCTCTGCTTGCAATCTCAACATATCCTTACCGTTCATAACTACAGCTCCCTTTTTATCAGCTAACGTCATAAGCTTTGTCGTTTCAGGGTCGTATACAAGGTCTACCACAAGATGGTTTTCGCTGATTCCATCATATGGTATTTCAAGAAAACTTTGAGAGTTAGGTGTCATTCCAATGGGTGTGCAATTTACAAGTAGCAGATGATGTTTTATGGCTTCAGGCGTTAAGTCGCTATATGTAACATCTGTTATTTCTGATTTTTTTCTACTAATTATGTGATAAGTTACACCTAATTTCTTTAGAGAATATGCTACTGCGTTAGATGCACCACCACTACCGAAAATTAACGCTCTATCGTGTCTTCCTTTTAAAAATGGTTGAATACTTCTACTGAACCCCCATGAATCGGTATTGTATCCAATCCACAGGCCATCAACCTTTACAATTGTATTAACCGCTCCTATTGCTCTTGCTTCTTCTGATAATTCGTCGAGTAGGGGAATGATCGTCTTTTTATACGGAACTGTTACATTAAGTGCGACAATACTAGGGTCGTTTTGAGTAATTGTAATAAACTCAGAAATTTTATCTAAGTCGAATAATTTATATTCAAGATCGGATCTGTCGGAAAGTTTAAACTTTTCTGCAAAAATCTGTGGAGATTTTGAATGAGAAACGGGATGTCCAATAAGTCCAAGGGTTTTCATTTGGCCTAAAGTTAAATCCTAGAAAAACGATCTAATGCCGTGACAAGTATTGCTCCTATAGCAACTGAAGCGATTATAAGGATGAATTCATTGGGAGTTGAGTTAGGAAGAATATTGCCTAAAAGCCATTCCTCTCGTCCGTCACTATGCGTATAAAGCACTTCTATTTGTTTCTTCCAAGGCCAAATCACATGTAGTGATCCCAATAAAAATCCTGTCAGCAGAGCTATAGTCGTGGAATGATGCTTTTTTAATATTCTAGATAAAACCCGACTAAAACTCAGTAGACCTATTAGGGCACCCACTGCAAAAGCTCCTATTCTAAGAATGTCAAAATTTGAAAGTGCAGTAATAACTGGGGTGTATGCTCCTAATATTAATAGAATAAAACTACCGCTAATTCCAGGTAGAAGCATTGCACATATTGCTATAGCCCCTGAAATGGTTAAAAATAGTGGTGAATTAGATTGTACTGCGGGTGGGAGGGATGTGATTGTTACTGCGATCAATACTCCCAATAAGATCATTAAATATTTGCGAACTGTATTGGGCTTTACTTCTCTAGAAAGAATTGGGGCAGAAGCAAGGACAAGTCCGAAAAAGAAAGCTCGTAATTCTGTAGGGTATTCTATTTGTAGCCAGTGTATAGAACCCGATAAGGCAATTACTGCGCTGATTAAACCCAATCCTAATACTGCTAAAAAGCTTAAGTTGTATTTAGTCCAAACAAGTTTAATCCCCCCCCTAAATAGATCTTTCAGTGTGTCAATTCCCAATCCAGCGATAGTAGATATAAGTTCGTCATAAATCCCTGTAATAAAAGCTATGGTTCCCCCACTAACCCCTGGAACTAAGTCAGCCGATCCCATTGCAAACCCTTTTGCAGCTACTCCGCTCCAATCCTTTAAAGATCTCACGCTACTTCTATATTAGAATCAACTTCGTTTGACCATGCGTCAATCCCCCCTTCGAGATCACTAACATTCTCATAGCCCAATTGCTTTATAAGATGATGCACAACAGCTGCTGATCGAGTTCCGGATTTACAGTGTATTACAACGGGAATATCACGTCTAACTTTCTCAATAGAATCGAGGAAGCAGTCCATGGCTATATGTAGTCCGTTAATATGTCCGATTGCCACCTCCCAAGGCTCACGAACATCAATAAGTTGATGTTCTGTGTTTTCATCTCTCCACTTCTTTAGAGTTTGCACATCTATTTTCGACATGGTCTTACTTAATTGTTACTCCTCCGAGATATCGACTACCTGTTTTAAACCATTAGAGACAGACTTTGGTAGATACTCAAAAAATGTATCACCTCTTAATCCCAATCTAAGTGTTTCTAAAGGAATGACATCCCATGGACCAATGTTTCCAAGGTTAACGTTAGCACCAAATTGTTTTATAAACCAAGCTTGTTGAGATTTCTTAGGTGTTTCCCAAATTATATCTCCCATTTCCACCTTAGTTAGAATCATCTTAATGAGTGTAGTGTGAGCGGATCCATTAGGTCTGTAGATCCCTACGTTTCCACTTTCTCTAGCTTCTGCAATTACCTTCCAGCTTCCAGCTTCTAATTCCATACTCATCATGCTTGTCCATTTAGAAGGGCTAATCAATATACCCTCTTCTTTTGACCCCACCTCACTAAGTACTTTATAGTTGGCAGAAAGTTTGTGGATAATTTCACACTTTACCTCTTCATGAATAACCATTGATCCATCACTTACTTCGAGACAGGAAATGCCTAAATCATCAATGTATTTAATGTAGTCGTCAAGACGATTTCGGATATAGAAAGCTTCAAAAAGTGTTCCTCCGCAATAAACATCAATCCCAGCGTCTCTATATAGTTTAACTTTTTCTTTGAGGTTTGGTGTTATTACTGATGTGCCAAAACCAAGTTTTAACAGGTCTATTTTATCAGTAGCAACTTCGATGAGATCCTCTGCTTGTCTTATGCTAAGACCTTTATCCATAACCATATTTAACCCAGATTCTCTAGGCTTTGTAGTTCTGTCAGGTAGAAATGGTAGTTCTGCATTCATAATCATCAAGGTTTAAGACGGTTATATCTATCCGCAATCCTGTTGTCATTGAGCAAGTCGGGAAATAAATTAAAAAATCTACTCGCACTATCAAAGTGGTTTATGAGTAATTGGTCTAAAAGGTCAAAGGCTTTTGCCTCATTACCGCTAGCGAAAAAACTGAAGAATTGTTGGTATCTAAGATGGGTAGTCTCATTAACTACCTCAATACCTTCTTTGATTACTTCTAAAGCTGCTTCGTGAGCGTCAAGTCTTTGTAAGTTGTCTATTCGTCCTTCCCAAGCTTCTACGTTTTTAGGGAATTTTTCAATAATAGCAGCGAATTGAGTTTCTGCTTCTTGAGGTTTAGCAAGCTTCATATATGAGGTCGCTAAAAGAAGCCTAAAGTCTGCATGTTCAGGTTCTATCTGAACAGCTCTTTCAAAAAAACGGATTGAAAGAGGAATGTCAGATTGTAAATCGGCAAGAACGCCTAACCCAACAAAGGCATCGGAGAAGTTGGCGTCAATATCCAAACATTTTTTATAATAAATCTCAGCTTGGATATAATCACCTAGCCTTTCATAGCACTCTCCAATGCAGCATAATGTGTGTGGCGTTGCTGATTCTAGATGAATAATTTCATTATATACCTCAAGAGCTTCACTGTAATTCTCTCCAGTTGTTAGCGCTTCTGCTTTTTGAATATAAGCTCTTAGATAAGTATCGTCTATAGCTATAGAAAAGTCATATGCATTTATGGCTTTTTTTAATGATCCTAACCTGTGATATGAGTTTCCAAGGTTATACCATCCGAGTGTGCTGTAGGGCTTTTCGTCTATGAACTTTTCGAAAAAAGTAATGGCGCTCTTGATATCGTTAATTTGATCATAGCAGAATGCAATCTCAAATAAAGCAGACTCGTATGACGCATCGATTCTGATGCACCTTTTTAAAAGCTCTATGGCTTTCTTCCATTCACCCAAATTCTCATATTCGAGAGCAATGTCTTGAATAATTTCAGGCTTTATCGCAGTATCCGCAGTAAGTAGAGCTTTGTTAAAATGAGAAATAGATAAATGGTGGTCGCTCATTTTACTATAGATGCTAGCAAGAGTGAGATGAATTTCTTCATTATGTGGCTCGAAGGCCAATAGGGTTTTGAGTCGAGAAATTGCTTTTATGTGCTTGCCAACACTTGCTAATATTTGGGCTTCGCGGAGCTGAATAGTAAGGCTTGCGGGAAATAGTGAACTAGCATATTGAAGAACTTTTTGAGCTTGCTGAATCTCGCTAAATTCAAGGTAATGCTCTATCATTATCTCGAATTCTTCGACATCAAAATAGTGAGAACCACCAGTTTCAACCATTCGCTCATAACGCTTGATTAAATCGACGATCTCACTCTCATCTTGCATATGGCTCCCTTCTTCATTCATCCCTACCAAAACTAATGTCCAAAGGTCTAATATTTACAATAAAAAAACGAGTGTTTTAAACAACAATCATTGAAAACTAAACGAATAACATTTTGACTTCATGTAAAGATATGAGTTATTGAGCTTTACTTTGTCGCTATGCTTATTCAATCTATTTCAGGTATTAGGGGTACAATTGGTGGAGTGGCGGGAAATGGCTTGACTCCACCTGATATTGTACGTTTTGCAACAGGCTATGGCGCATGGGTGTTAGCTAATATTTCCTCGAATCATTCTTCTAATTTAAGTAGTAAGCCTCTTGTTGTTATTGGGCGAGATGCTCGTCTTTCTGGTGCAATGGTTAGTGATTTAGTCGCTGCTACTTTAAACTCTTTGGGAATTGACGTAATAGATTTGGGTCTAAGTACAACACCAACAGTCGAATTAGCAGTCCCTGAGTTAAATGCTGATGGTGGTATAATCTTAACGGCCTCACATAATCCCAAACAATGGAACGCCTTAAAGCTTTTAGATGACAACGGTGAATTTTTATCTGCCGCAGAGGGTGAGAAGATGTTGATGCTTTCTGACTCAGCTGTTGATTATGCAGCTGTTGATGATCTGGGAACAACTACCCATGATGGAACATGGATAGACTGGCATATTAAACATGTACTAGATTTAGACCTTGTGTCCCCTGAGGCAATTCGTTCAGCCGGATTGAAGATAGCCGTTGATGCAGTTAACTCTTCAGGGGGGATTTCAATCCCTGAATTGCTTGAAGCTTTAGGTGTGGAAGTTGTTAAAATTCATTGTGAACCCACTGGTGAATTCGCTCACAACCCAGAGCCCTTACCTAAGCATCTACATGATCTTATGAGTGCTGTAGTGGAGCACAAATGCGATTTGGGAATCAGCGTTGATCCAGATGTTGATAGGCTTTGTTTTGTAAATGAAGACGGAACATTTTTTGGTGAGGAATAT
>JABISU010000030.1 GCA_018700255.1 Flavobacteriales bacterium
ATATATAAGGAAGAGGGAGTTTCTTAGTCTTTTCGTTTTCAGTGTAGCGAATGCACTTGTATAAAACGTTTTCGTATTTCTCGTCAACAATCCACATTAATAGTTTGTTGTACTCATCCTGGGTGATGAGAGGTTTTCTATTCTTGCTTTCATCATCTTGATTGCCTTTTTGGGCAGAAAGATTAGAGGAAAATAGAGTGGAAGCTGCGAAAAGGATACAGAAAATCCAAGATGTGCGGTGAGTGTGAGTTATCATATTTAGTTAAATACAGATTTCATGCCGAAAGATAATCTATCTTCGCGCAACCATGCAAGAAACTAGAACACGCTTTATCTTATTGTTAGCAGCGACGATCATAGCAACGATGATTTCGCCCCCTGTTTTCGCTCAAGGAACCGTTAAGGGTTTTATTAGATCAGAGGCAACAGGAGCTGCAGTTATGTTTGCCAGCGTGTCTCTTGAAGGTACAAGACATGGTGTTGTTACAGATGTTTCTGGATTCTATAGTATTAGTAAAGTTCCTGAGGGTCAGTACAATTTAATTGTATCAAGTATTGAATATGACAACTATAAAGATATAGTTTATATAACCAATGGTAATGTTCTTAGTAAGAACTATTTACTAAAGGAAGGAGTGGTTCAGCTTGAGGGAGCTGAAGTGTCAGCTGACAGAGAGGAGCAACGCAACAGTGTTCGTATGTCAGTTGAGACTATTAGGCCTGCTGATTTGAAGCATATCCCTAGTTTTGGAGGTCAAGCTGACCTAGTTCAAGTTCTACAGGTTCTACCTGGTTTTGTTTCAACTGGTGATCAGGGAGGCCAACTTTATATCCGAGGAGGTTCTCCTATTCAGAATAAGGTATTGCTTGACGGAATGATTGTTTACAACGCATTCCATAGTATTGGGTTATTTAGTGTTTTTGATTCTGACGCTCTCGCGAATGCAGATGTTTACACAGGTGCATTTTCTGCTAAATACGGAGGTAGAATATCGTCTGTTATGGATATTAAAACCCGCGACGGAAATATGCGTGAACAGAAAGTAATATTAGGTGCAAGCCCTTTCGGAGCTAAGATTATGCTCGAAGGGCCATTAATGAAAATGAAGGAAAATGATGGGGGAATCAGCTATTTACTGTCTATGAAACACAGTTATTTAGAGCAAGCGTCTCAGTTTCTATACCCTTACATTGATGGGGGGAGGTTGCCATTCGGTTACACTGATACATATGGGAAAATCACTTTTGGCGGAGCAGGGTCTAAACTGAGTTTATTCGGTTTCGGATTTTCGGACAACGCCAGTGTTTTAGATGATTCGACAGGAATTGCTTTTGCTAATTATAATTGGGAAAATATTGGTGGTGGTGGTAATTTCACCATAGTTCCTCCAGGTAGCGCTGTCCTTGTTAACGGTAACTTTGCGATCAGTCAGTACAGTATTGGACTAGAGGAGGGGGCTTTGAGTAACAGGTACAGCGATGTTAATGGATTCAATTTTGGTCTAGATTTTAAATATATTTTAGGAGAAGACCGAGTTGAGTATGGGCTAGAAGTAGTAGGGTTAGAGACGGATTTCCAAACGTTCAACTCACTTGGAGCAATTGTAGAACAAACAGAAAACACTACTGAATTCGGAGGATATGTCGATTATACAATTAGCCGCGGGAATTTGATTATTCAGCCAAGTATGCGAATGCAATACTACAGTTCTTTAGCTAAGTTCAGGCCTGAGCCGAGAATAGGAATTAAGTACAAGCACAGTGAAAGGTTAAGATTAAAGTTTGCTGCAGGGATGTACTCTCAGAATGTGATTTCTGCTAACTCTGATAGAGACGTAGTAAACCTATTTTATGGTTTCCTTTCTGGCCCGGATAATCTTCAGTCTAATTTCGTTAACCCTGATGGTTCAGTCCGAGAGGTCTCGCATTCACTCCAAACTGCAAATCATGTTGTTGCCGGATTTGAATATGATATAACAGAATTCTTAAATCTGAACGTTGAAGGATACTTAAAAGATTTCACTCAGCTTACAAACACAAATCGATCTAAGCTGTTCCCTGATGATGCAGCACATAATGATGTGCCAGAGTTGTTGCGCCTAGATTACATAGTTGAGAGTGGATTTGCTCATGGTGTTGATGTGGTGCTCAAGTACGAGAAACGTCACACTTATCTTTGGTTAGTGTATGGATTAGGTAATGTTGATAGATGGGATGGGTCTCGTTGGTACGATCCGGTTTTTGACAGACAGCATAATGTAAACTTTGTAGCTTCTCAAGATTTCGGTAATAAAAAAGAATGGCAGATTAGTGCGCGTTGGGCTTTAGGTTCTGGGTTGCCTTTTACTCAGAGTCAGGGTTACTACCAGTCGCCTAACATTTCAGAGGGTATTTACTCGGACTATATATCCCAAAATGCGGGTGATATCACTATTTATTACGCTGGTTTAAATGAGGGGCGTTTACCTGCATATCACCGTCTAGACATTAGTGTGCGTAGGACATTCAAGGATGTTTACGGGGGCGAGTTAGACTTCACAGCCGGTGTGACAAATGTGTATAGTCGTGAAAATGTTTTTTATATTAACCGTCTTACGGGCCAAAGAAAAAATCAACTTCCTTTTCTTCCTTCAATCGCCCTTGATTGGAAGTTCTGACTTAACTCTTGATTTGCTCAACTATTTAAGAGCACATCTGCCGCAGCACGTGCTTCGTCGCTGATCTTATTTCCGCTTAGCATAGTTGCGATAGCTTCATTTCTGTCTACTTTGCTTAAATACTGCGCTCTTGTAATGGCAGTTTTTTCAGTTGTTTCCTTACTTATCTCAATGTGATTGTCGCCCTTTGCAGCAACCTGCGCAAGGTGGGTGACTGAGAAAACTTGCTGTGTTTTTGCCATGTTTAACATGGTTGTAGCCATGCGAGTGGCTACTTCACCAGAGACACCCGTATCAATTTCATCAAGCACTATCGTAGGTGCAGTTTTTCTGGTAGCAAGTGTAGCCTTAAAGGCGAGCATAATCCTACTTTTCTCACCACCTGAAGCTACAGAAGCAAGAGGTTGTGGATCGGAGCCAGGGTTGGCAGAGAAAAGAAGTTCGACATCTTCAATTCCTTGAGAGTCTGGGGAAGGTAGTTTTGCAAACTCCCAAGACATTACAACATCTGGGAGTTTTAATGGGACTAACTTCTGATTTACAATCTCTAACAATTCTGACCCTGACTTTTTTCTCACCTCAAGTAAATGCTCACCAGCAGAGATCATATTATTATACTGGGCAGTTTTTTCATCTTTAGCTAACTGTATTTCTTCGGTAAGGCCTTCACATCTGTCTAATTGATTTTGTAAATCAATCTCAACAAGCTTAAGAGATTCAGTGTCTGATACATTGTGTTTGTGTAGAGCTGTCAACAAAGCCTCCATCTTCTCCTCAACAATTAGAAGACGATTGGGGTCTTGGGATATCCCATCAGCTATATTATTTGCTTCTTGTGCGATATCATTAAGTTCAATTCTGCTGCTAGAAAGTCGATCTAACAATTTAGATGCCTTCACGCTATACTCAGCTATGTCTTGAAGAGTTCTTAACGCCTTATTGATTATTGAGATCGCATCATTTCCTTCTGTTGAGCTATCTAATAATTCGTATGTTAGATGTAATCCATTTGCCAGCTCAGTTGCATGTAAAAGCTCCTTATACTCAGCATCAAGCTCCGCAGAGTTCAAATACTTCAGGTTAAGCCCTCCTAATTCTTCAAGTTGAAAGGCTAAATAATTTTTATCTGCCCTTGGTCTGCTCGCTTCTGCTTCTAATTTCTTAAGCTTCTCCTTGGCAGCACAAAACGAGTCGAAGGAATGCTGGTAAGCTTTGAAAATCTTTTCGTGTCCCCCAAATGAATCAAGGAGATGTAGTCGTGTAACTCTATCTAAAAGGGCTCTTGTTTCGTCTTGACCATGAAGGTCTACAAGTAAACTGCCTAATGATTTTAAATCGACAATACTGACTTGAGAATCATTTATAAAAGCTCTAGAACGACCTGTAGAGTTAACTTCCCTTCGGATATTAATTTCAGAGCCACGGCTCTCTATACCAAGGCGAGCCAGCCTTTTACTGATAGTTTTATCTGAAAAAATTGCTTCTACTATACACAGCTTAGCTCCTTGCCTAATGTTAGAGACGTTTCCTCGCTCGCCTATTACTAAGCCTAAAGCTCCGAGCAGTATTGATTTTCCAGAACCAGTTTCACCAGTTAAGACCGTTAGTCCATCCTCTAACTCAAGAGTTATTTCACTTATAAGAGCGAAATTTTCTATGTGAAGACGAGTGAGCATTTAACGCTTAAAGTAGAGCATCGTCGTATTTAGAGATGTTTCCTGGATCCATTTGTTTTAGTACAGGAAGAAGGCGTACACGCTCAGCTTCAGGCGCTGGACTGAAGAGTTTAATGATTTCATCACTCTTAGCAAGGAAGAATACCTGAAGGTTGAATGAGCCAGGACGAATTCTGTTTGTAGAGCGCATTTCAATTAATGCGTCGGCGATATTAAGACGTGCCCCTTCGAGATTGGACTCTAATAAATCAAATCCTCTTCTGTGGTAATTATACATGCATAGTCTAAGAGGACGAAATGTTTGGCTAAGCATATTTTCGATAAGCCAGTATCTGTTTTGTTTGCCTTGGCTGGCAAGCCAACCTTGTCCGCCTGAATTTTGAGCGTTGGCAACAATAGTTTGGGCTTTTAAAAAGAACTCAGAACCCGTCTCAAGACCGAAGCTGTCATAGTCTAAACCTAAAATCATATACGCGTAATACGCTAAAATAGAACTAAGATTATCCCGGTGTTGACCAGGGTTGAATAAAATAGCAGAACCGTTTATCCAAACGAATTCGAAATCTCCGTCTATCACGAAAAGCATGGGTGTTTTGTAATCCGAGTTGTAAACCGGACGATTGCTTTGCACCTGTATTGACCCGCTGAACCTTGTGTTTCCTATAGCTTCGCTAACAGTAATCTGCATGGTACACTCGATTAATTCCTCAAACTCAAAGTTGTCATTGGTCCAACGGCGTCCATTCATAAATCCCCGAATTCCATCTTCTAAACTCTCGAAAACGCTTGCTTCAACATTAGCGATTTGTGGAGCTATTACCTTAACGTTGCAATTGAGTTCTTGGGCTGTAGAGCTAGTCGACAAAACAGCGAGGATGAAAGTGAATATGGGTAGTTTAAGTGTCATTGTTCTAAAATGTAAGCAAGTTTACGATGTCTTTCGCGACTTCGCGTTTAGACTTTAACTCAAAAACATGCGTAGTATTATGTCCATCTACATTTTGAAGGATGGTCACTTTATTTGTGTCGTGACTGAACCCAGCACCAGCATCTGATAAAGTGTTCATTACGATCATGTCAAGGTTTTTACGTTTAAGCTTTCTCTCGGCACTTTTAAGGCTTTCTTCCACAGTGTCCGATTCAAGAGCAAACCCAACTAACAGCTGTCCTTGGGCTTTCATGTTCCCTAATTCGAGTAAAGTGTCGGGCGTGTTCTCTAATCTCATTGAGGCTGGTAAATCTCCTTTATGAAGCTTTTCAGTTGAAGGGGTGGATGGGCGCATATCTGCTACAGCGGCGCAAGCTATAGCAGCATTCATTTGAGGCCAAATCTCGACAGTTCTGTCATACAACTCCTGAGCCGTAACGATATCAATTCGTTTTGTAACCCTTGGAGGCGTGGTTAAATTAACTGGGCCAGTAATCAAAGTTACTTCTGCTCCTAAATCCGCCAATCTTCCAGCAATTTCAAATCCCATTTTACCAGTACTTCTGTTGCCTAAAAATCTAACAGCATCTATAGCTTCCTCAGTTGGACCAGCAGTAACTAAAATTTTCTTACCTGTATAAGGTAATTCCTTTGTGAAGTATTTCTCAATAAAATTTGCAATTTCTTCAGG
>JABISU010000105.1 GCA_018700255.1 Flavobacteriales bacterium
GTTCTAGATATCGAAGCTAGTAAAGGATCTCTATACGGTTCTGGCCTCATAAAAATTGAGGAGATGGAGACCAATAGCGAAGAGGTTATTGTAGAATAGTAGCAAATCTATTCATCTATCCAAGCAGCAAAGTAGTCCACTAGTTGACGCTTTAACAATAATTCTTGTTCATCTGAGTCTAGTTCTGGCAACTCCCCCACTCTTTCAAAATGTGGCCAACCATCATCATCTAAACCGAGAGTTTTATAATACCCCAGTGGTTCTAACAAGGTGCATATACCTACATGAATCAGGTTAACCTTATCATCCTTCTTGTATTCACTTGGACCTTGGGACACTTCTTGCAACCCAACCGCAAACACTATTGAAGTAATATCGGGCTGCTCGCCAAACCGTTCCATCATCATCTTAACCAACTTATTCCAGTCCTTCTCAAATGCAAAATCCATTATTTACGTTTTAAGTCCTCAAAATTACTATGCAAAAGAGGTGACACACTTCGTGTATATACCCTTGCGGATTTATTGTCGGGATGACAGGACTTGAACCTGCGACTTCACGTCCCCCAGACGCGTACTCTACCAACTGAGCTACATCCCGATTTGGGGACTCAAAGTTAGTAACTTTGCATCACTTTAAAACCAATTATGAAGGTATCATATAGAAAGATTAAGGAGTTCTTAAGTGTTGAACTATCAGCAGATGATGCTGCAATAGTGTTAACAGCTACTGGACTTGAGATAGAAGGAGTAGAGATCGTTGATGATGTCCCGGGTGGATTGCGCGGGCTCGTAGTGGGACATATTACAGAATGCCACCAGCACCCAAATGCAGATAGACTTCGTTGTTGCAAAGTTGATATAGGCTCCGGAGACGCGCTTGATATTATTTGTGGCGCACCTAATGCCGCTAAAGGATTAAAAGTGGTTGTAGCTACTGTTGGAACTGAACTTTGTCCTATGGAAGGCGAACCATTTAAGATTAAGAAAGGGAAGATTCGTGGTGAGGTAAGTCTCGGAATGCTTTGTGGAGCTGAAGAAGTGGGTGTGGGAACACCTAACGGCGGGATAATACAGCTGGATCAAAAGTGGAGTCCTGGCACACTTGTAAGCGAAGTTTTTGAGGTCGGATCAGACGAGATTCTCGAAATCGGACTAACGCCTAACAGAAATGATGCGATGGGGCACTTAGGTGTTGCTCGAGATCTGAGAGCTGGCCTTATGCACGGAACCGTTTGTGAGTTTACTCAAACAGGACTTGATAAAATCGAGCCTCTCGGTGGAGCTAACATTGACTTCTTAAAAGGACTCACAGGAGGTTTTAAAACATCTGTAGAGGCAAGTGATTTAGCTCCACGTTATACTTTAGTCGAGTTAGAGGGGGTGAATATTGCTCCTTCGCCAGAGCATGCTCAGAGGTTCCTTCGTGGAATTGGATGTGCTCCAATTAACAATGTAGTTGATGCTACTAACTATGTTCTCCACGAGTTAGGTCAACCACTACACGCCTTCGACACAGAAACTATCCAAGGAGAACTTAAAGTGAGACTTGCCACTAATGGCGAGAAAATAACTACTCTCGATTCAATAGAACGAAAGTTAAACTCGTCTGACCTCGTAATTGCAGACGCAAATGAGGCGATGTGCATAGCAGGAGTCTTTGGTAGTTCTAAGCACGGAGTAAGTGATAGCACCACCCGCATTTTATTAGAGTCAGCATTCTTCAATCCCGTTTCCGTGAGAAAATCCTCTAAGAGGCATGGACTTTCTACCGACGCATCTTTCAGGTTCGAGAGGCAGGTGGATCCGAATATGGTAAAGGCGGCAGCGGAAAGAGCGGCAGAACTGATTTGTGAGTGGAGCGGAGCTAAAGTCGTTGGGGCTGTAGAGATCGGGGAAACGAACTCTGCACCTGGATATGAGGTTGACCTCGAATGGGATATGCTCGATAAGATGATCGGATCTAAGCTAGAAAGAACTCACGTGAAGTCAATATTAGGAGCGCTTGATATTGAGGTACGGTCAGAAAGTAAGGAAGGGATGAACTTGATGGTTTCTGCTTACCGCAGTGATGTAACAAGGCCGGCAGACGTTGTTGAGGAAATTCTTAGAGTTCATGGATTTGATCAAATAGAGATTCCCTCTCGAATTTCTTCAACTCTAGAAGTATCATCTGAGCCCGATAAAGAGGATATACTGTTTGGCCTTGCATCGACGCTTGTGGCTAGAGGATATAACGAGATTATGTCGAATTCACTAACAAAGGCTGTGTATTCTGAGCATTGCTGGAAAGACTCCGATCTTAATCCCAAGACTACTGTTGAAATTCTCAATCCGCTGAGTGGCGATTTAGGGGTGATGAGGCAAAGTCTCGTCTTTCAAGGTTTAGAGGCAATCGCGAGAAATAAAAATCACAAATCTACAGATTTAAAACTTTTTGAATTTGGGAGGACTTACCAAGTGAAGGATAAAGGGGAGACGTCTGGTTATCAAGAAACCGAGCATTTGAGTTTGTGGATTACAGGGAGGAAGATGCCAGTAAACTGGAATGAACAAGGCGATAATGTAGATATGTTTACTCTGAAAGAAGCAGTAGTAGCATTGCTGGATCAAGTCGGTGTTAGTTCTAAAGTGAGCGAAATAGTTGATGAAGGAGGATTACTGCTAGAAGGTAATGTGATTAAAATTGGAAACAATGTCATTGGTAGATTTGGACAAGTACACCCAGACGTTACAAAAATGTGCAAAGTTGACGAACCCGTATTTTGGGCAGATTTACTGGTGAAGCCGCTATTAAAAGCTCGGAAGAAAAGAAAAATTATTGCTAAAGAACTCCCTAAATTCCCTTCTGTAAAAAGAGACCTGTCATTAATTATTGATAAAGGAATGAGTTTCGAATCTATTAAAGAATACGCTTTTAAAGCCGAAAATAAAATCCTAAAAGAGATGTCATTATTTGACGTTTATGAAGGAGATAAACTTGAGAAGGGTAAGGTAAGTTATGCTGTAGGACTTATCTTACAAGACGAAAGTAAAACCCTTACTGACAAACAGATCGATAAGAGCGTAGCAAGGATTCTAGAGGGAATTATAAAGGCAACTGGTGCAACACTCCGTTAATGCATGATTAAAGAGAAAACACCCATTATTACCCCGCCTATTCAACGAATTACTCTGCTATATTTCCTGTCAAGAGAATTAGTGAAGCAGGGTATTCAGCGATTCCATAGAATTACTACTTATGAAGGTCAAAACAATCTGCCTAAGGGGAAATGTCCTGTTATTTTCGTCTCTAATCATCAGAATGGACTGATGGATCCCATGATAGTTTCTGGATTATTAAAGCAACAACTTCATTGGCTAACAAGGGCAGATGTTTTTTGGAATCCCTTTGTACGAAAGTTTCTTTTTAAATGCCACGGTATTCCAATATACAGGAAGAGAGATCTGCTTCCAGATTCGAGAGAAAGGAATGATGTAATATGGGATTGCTGTATTAAGAGATTAGATATAGGAGCTATTCTTTCTCTTTTCCCAGAGGGGAATCACAATCCACAAAAAACTATCCGGGGAATTAAAAGTGGGCTGAGTAATCTGCTGGGTCGAGCTGTTAGCAAGCACGAAAATCTGAAAAGACTCAAAGTGATTCCTTTAGGTCTTGACTACGAGGATTACCCTAACTTCAGGAGACGTTTTTGTCTAAGAATCGGCAAACCTATTGAATGGTTGGATTTATACGAAAAGAATACTGGCAAAGTTCACTTTCAGAAACTTTCAGAAAGAATTCAAGCAGCAATGAGAAATATAGCTGTAGATATTAGACCTTACGAGAAGTATGATGATATTATCCACTACGTAAATGCATTAAGGACTACCGAAGCTTCAGTTAAAGGTTGGACAAAAATTACTCGTGATTTAGATAAAATATCTAAGATGGGAAATGTCGAGGAGATAGCAGATGCTGCTGAAAAGCTAAGAAGAGAAGGATTTGACTCAAACAAAATGAGAGTCGAGGCGTGGGGATTAAGCAATGGAGATGTGAGAAAAAAGAAGTGGTGGGCTGTAGCTCTCAAGCCACTGAGTTGGATAGCAAATGCACCAACTTTTCTTCAGCAAATTTTCTTAAATTTTAAAGGAGACCAAATGAAGGCAATTGAATTTAGAAGCACTATGAAAATGTGTGCTGGACTGTTTATATATCCAATTACTTGGACCATTGTGGCTGCTATTCTCGGAGGGATTGCTTCAGGTGTTGGATTCAGCTTTTTCGGGTGGAGCCCTTTCTTTGAGGTCTTCTTCTCATTCTGGTCTTTTGCCACTTTCGGAAATCGATTTTATAGCTGGTTAAAAGGTCATTTACATGATCACAACGACGCTGTAGAGGGGGAACGTTTTTGGAATGATGACAAATCAAAAGCGCTGAGGGAGGCGTGGGTGAAATGAGTTACGTTATTCAAGGCATACAGCATATAGGCATTGCTGTGTCAGATATGGATGCTAGTCTTAAGCTCTACAGAAAGTTATTCGGATTAGACATGCCATTTTTCGACTCTGTCGCTGCTGCTCCGCTTATGGATTCTCACTGCAAAGGAGAAACAATCGTAAAGAGAGCCAGCATGGTGTTGAATCACCAAGGCGGTTCTGCCGTTGAGGTCATTTCCCCAACTTCATTTAAGCCTCAAGGGCCTGTTTTCGAAATCAGGCAAGGAGACCTAGGAATAGGATCTACGATGGTGAAGACTCCCGACATAAGGAAGATGCATGAACACGCGCTCAGCGTTATACCAAATACTTGCGATCAAGAAATGGTGATAGATCCACTCGGAAGGCTTACGTTTTTCTTGAGAGATTTCGATGGGAATTTATTCCAAATCTTAGAATCAGACAATTGGTTCACTAACAACGGCCACCCAAGTGGTGGGGTGTTAGGAGGAACGATTGGAGTTAGTGATATGGGAAACGCTTTAAAACTTTACTCCAACAAACTTGGGTACGATAAAGTGCTTTACGATAAAAAGGGTGTGTTTGAAGATTGGTCTCATTTGCCAGGTGGCGAGCAGAGGTACCACAGGGTTTTGCTAACCCAATCTAATCGCGGAGCTGGAGGGTTCTCATCTTTGACGGGAAGGACATACATAGAGTTAGTAGTCGCATTAGATAGACAGGGTAGATTTATTTTTGAAGACCGGATCTGGGCTGATAAGGGGATTGTCCACCTTGGTTTTGATGTAAGGGGAATGAATGAGCTTGGGAAAGAGTTACAAAAAGAAGGATTCGCCTTTAGATGTAATACGGACAGTGCTTTAAGTATGGGAGATCATACATCTGTTCACTGTACATATATTGATGACCCTGACGAGTGCTGGATAGAATTTATAGAAGTTCATAAAATACCAATCGTAGAAAAAATTGGTCTTTTTATGAATGTGCAAAAACGTGCTCCCTTTAAACCCTTTCCTAAATGGATGCTCTTAGCACTTAAATTCAACAGAATTAAAGACTAAGGTGGAAGATGTGAAGAAAATACTCTTAGTCGATGATGAAAGGGACATCCTAGATTTCCTGTCCTACAACCTAGAGAACGCAGGGTACAAAGTTCGAGTAGCACAAAACGGTCTTGAAGGAGTTAAAGCCGCTCAGGAATTTCTTCCCGATTTAATACTTTTAGATATGATGATGCCCCAAATGGATGGGATTCAAACTTGTGAGGAAATACGAAACTTAGATACAGAAAAAGAAATAGTAGTAGCATTCCTTACGGCCAGGGGTGAAGACTACAGCCAAATAGCAGGCTTCGAAGCAGGAGCTGATGACTACATTCTTAAGCCTATAAAGCCTAAGGTTCTCATGAGCAGAGTGAAAGCTCTGTTAAAGCGAACCGTAAAAACATATAATTCAGAAGAAGGTGTTATAGAAGCTGGCCCTATAAAAATTGATTTAAAAAAACACATCATATTTGTCGGAGATCAAGAAATTAATCTTCCAAAGAAAGAGTTTATACTCTTGACTTTGCTTTGCAAAAACGCGGGCGAGGTGAAAACTCGTGAAGAGATAATGGATGAGGTTTGGGGTACAGAAGTGGTCGTAGGAGACAGAACGATAGACGTACATATCCGCAAGTTGAGAGTGAAATTAGGGGAAGAGCTTATCACCACCATCAAGGGAGTGGGTTATAAATTTAACGGGTAATCTTGAGTCAAATAGAGCGCACCCCTAAAGATGTCGCAAGGCAATCCTCAATTATCATTGGAGTTATGGGCGCTCTGGCTACGATTACGGTATTGTGGCTAGCTGAAGCATTTGAGCTTTGGGCCTTAGCTATTATTGTGGGAATTATCCTCGAGGAAATTAGCTATTTCGTGATTTATAGCACCGTTGAAAAGTTTATCGATCACAGGATTAAAGTCCTTTACAAAACCATTAGTAAAATCAAGGGTGGAGATGAACAGTCAATAAATATGGGTGAAGACGTTGTAGAGACTGCTAATCAAGATGTAATGGAGTGGGCTGAAGAACAAATTAAAGAAATAACCCTCCTACGTGAAACAGACTCCTTCAGAAAAGATTTCATCGGGAACCTAGCTCACGAGCTAAAAACTCCTTTATTTAATATTCAGGGATTTATCCTAACCCTTCTCGAGGTCGGGTTAGATAACCCTGAAATAAATCGTAAATTTTTATCCAAAGCAGAGAAGAATATTGATAGGATGACGGGGCTACTAGAAGACTTAGATAGTATTTCTAAAATCGAGTCTGGTGTGATGACCATAGATCCCGAATCCGTAAATATTGTGGAGTTAAGCAACGATATCGTAGATAACCTAGAGCGCAAAGCAAAGGACGCTAACATTAATTTGAAAGTTAGGTATACCGAAGATTTTATTGTTCTATGTGATCCTCAAAAAATCGAACAGGTACTCTCTAACCTTCTTGTTAACTCCATCAACTATGGGAAGGATGGAGGGAAGACTCGAGTGAGGTTTTACGATATGGGAGATAGTATTCTAGTAGAAGTGGCAGACGACGGCATAGGAATCAAAGAAGAAGACCTACTCCGAATATACGAAAGGTTCTACCGTGTCGATAAAAGCCGCTCCCGTCACGCTGGGGGTTCAGGCCTCGGACTGGCAATCGTCAAACACATAATCGAAGCCCACGGAGGAAATCTCCACGTAAGATCTACATTTAAAGAAGGCACTACTTTCAGTTTTACGCTAAAGAAGGTGTAAGTATTCTACAATACAAAAACTTAACATTACCTTAACCTTGGAATTGGTTTAGCACAAGTAATCTTAACTGAACTTGCTCCGGAATTAACAGATCATATAAAAGTTAAGACATGGTAGCTTTATTTACAACCATCGGGTTCATCCTAGCAGGATACTCAGTTATCGCTAACGATAGCGTTCAGACTTTAGGGACTTGGCTCGCTTCTAACCGCGAGAGGTTTAAATGGTGGCAGCTTTGGATTGCAGCTTCTAGCGTTCTTATTGTTACGTTAGTTTACGGATGGTACACCGGGGATGGTGATATTTCTTTCGGGCGTCTCACAAAGATTCCATACATAGAACCACAATGGTATCACGCTCTTGCTCCACTTGCTCTTGTTGCTCTAACAAGAAAGGGTATCCCAGTATCAACATCATTCTTAGTACTTTCAGCATTCGCTTCAACTTTAGTACTCGAAAAGATGCTTTTGAAGAGTATCATGGGATACGGTCTTGCTGCTGTTGTAGCTTACATCCTTTGGTTAGTCGTTTCTCGTGTAATTAACGAGAAAGATGATATCAGCGAAAAGTACAAGCCTTTCTGGAGAACATTCCAGTGGATCAGTACAGGTTTTCTATGGTACACATGGCTATCTCATGATGTTGCCAACATTGCAGTATTCCTACCTCGCCAAATAGAAATTTGGCAACTTATTCTCATAATCGTTTTCTTCGTTCTAGGTCTGGCCAACATCTTTTACAGACAAGGTGGTAAAATCCAACAAATCGTTCTCGATAAGCAGAGTACGAAGTACGTTAGATCTGCTACTTTAATAGATCTAGCATACGCTTTCCTACTTCTTTACTTCAAACAGATTAACAACATACCTATGTCTACTACATGGGTCTTCGTAGGTTTACTTTGCGGTCGTGAACTTGCACTAAATACGGGCCTCACTAAGAAGGGTAACATAAAGATGATATTCCCTATCGTAGCTAAGGATTTTCTCAAACTTATCGTCGGTCTGATGGTTAGTGTGGCTATCGTCCTTGCTATTCACTATGGAACAGACCAAAGAGAGCTTAATGAAGCAGCCACCCTTAAAATTGAGGCCGCTGCTTCTGAAACACAAATAGCTGAGTAAGTTGAAGAGACTCGGTTTCTTAGACAGGTATTTAACGTTGTGGATATTCATAGCCATGGCAGCGGGCATATTACTCGGCGCGTTTCTACCAAGCATCTCTGAAACCATCGATAGCATTCCGTTTAAGGGAGTCAATATCCCTATCGCAATAGGTCTGATCGTTATGATGTATCCGCCACTTGCGAAGGTGGATTACCAAACCCTACCGGAAGTACTAAAGGACGCAAAGCTTCTCTCACTTTCTCTCATCCTCAACTGGATTATAGGCCCACTTTTCATGTTCTTCCTCGCTGCATATTTCTTAGGTGACAGACCAGAACTCATGACGGGAGTGGTGCTTATAGGGTTAGCGAGATGCATAGCGATGGTGCTTGTTTGGAATGACCTCGCAGACGGAGACAGGACATACGGAGCAGCCTTAGTAGCTCTCAACTCCCTCTTTCAAGTCTTCACATTCAGCTTCTACGCATACTTCTTCCTCTCAATATTACCCACTTGGCTTGGTATGGACGGAATAGCGATAGATGTGCCCTTCACTATGGTAGCAACTAACGTAGGGCTTTACTTAGGAATTCCTTTTCTTCTAGGCATAGGTGGACGAGCCCTTCTCATCCGCATTAAAAACCTCAACTGGTACACGAACTCATTTCTCCCAAGAATAGCCCCCCTCACCCTCATATCCCTACTCTTCACCATCGTTGTGATGTTCTCCCTCCAAGGTGCCCGTATTTTAGACCAAACCTCAGATGTAATTCTCGTCTCAATTCCCCTCCTACTCTACTTCTTCGGAATGTGGATCTTAAGCTATTTCACAGGGGTCAAGCTCGGGATCGACCAACCTAAAAATCGCGCAGTAGCTTTTACAGCCGCAGGGAACAACTTCGAACTCGCCATAGCTGTAGCTATCGGTGTATTCGGGCTTCACTCCTCAGAAGCCTTCGTGGGCGTAATAGGACCCCTTATAGAAGTCCCCGCCCTCTTACTTCTAGTCCAACTTTCACGTCGCCTTGCCTAATCGCCCTATGGCGTTTTATATCAAAAAGGCGCTCTTAGCGCTGAAGCATTCCCGTTCCTGCCCCATTTACAAACGGGTTAGAACTCTTCTCCTTCCCTATACTTGTCGCCCCTCCATGACCTGGATGAACCGTATAATCATCACTTAGGGAATACAACTGCTCCTCTATGTTCTTTGCAAGTACATCGGGATCTCCACCAGGCAAATCTGTCCTCCCAATACTACCCGAGAATAGCACGTCTCCCCCAACCACGAACTTCGATTTGTGACACACAAACACTATGTGCCCTATGCTATGACCAGGCGCACACCTAATTTCGAGATCTATGTCTCCACATTCTATTGTCGATCCATGCTCGCCTAAATCTTCACCCCTATCAGGAAGTTCGTCAAAAGAAATTCCATACAATTGAGCCGAAATAGGAGCCTGCACCCATGTCTGCTCGTCCGTGGGATGCAATCTCGGCCCACAACCATATCTATGCTTAATCCAATTTGCTCCCATAACATGGTCTAAATGCGCGTGCGTAAGAAGGCACTGAACCACCACTACTCCCAGCCTTTCACAAGCCCCCTCAAACACCTCTCTCTCCTGAGTCGAACTCATTCCCGGGTCGAATACCGTCGCCTCTCCATTTCCGTGATCGAGTAAATACGTTTGTTCTGAAAAAGCATTGAAAACAAAAGAGTGAAGTCTATTCATGCGGTAAAAATACTTTAACGTAGATTCGTAAAAGAATGCGCCATAGAGAAATATTATATTCAATATCGCTGCTTTTAGCTGGTCTGTTTTTAAGCGGAAACAGTTTCTATGCTCAGTTTTATGACGGACTTCAAGTGGAGTTCGGGAAGAACAGAGTTCAGTATAGAGATTTTGTTTGGCAATACCACTCTGAAGGAATCTTTGAAATTTACTATTATCAAGGAGGAAAGGAGCTTGCAGGGGATATCGCGGGAATAGTAAATTACTCTGCGGAAGATTTAAAGCCCTATTTCGGCAGCCCACTAGAAGGTCCAATTCAAATTCTTGTCTATAACAATATTGCAGAATTTAGACAAAGCAACATGGGGGTGTTTAATAGTGATTCCGGAAATGATAATATTGGGGGAACTGCGAAAATTATAGGGAATAAACTGTTTATTTATGGTACTGGAGATCGACGGCTATTAGAAGAAGATTTAAAAGAAGGATTGGCAAGAATCGCTTTACACCAAGCTTTATATCGTGGAGGTTGGCAGGACGCCATAAGAAATTCGAGTTTGCTACAAATTCCAGATTGGTTTGAGGAAGGACTTGTTAATTACATTTCCACAAATAAAACAGCGAAAGCTAATGTTCACATATTCGACTCTGCGAGATCAAGGGCTCTAGCAACTATCGATAGAAGCGAAGGGACTGAGGCTGGGGAGCTTGGAGGGGCTGTTTGGGATTATATAGCTGATGTGTATGGAATCCCCGCCATTGCTAATGTTATATACATGGTAAGGGTAAGTCGAAGTGTCGAAGGTGGATTTAGATTTGCGACTGGCCTTGGGCTAAAGAATTTATTATCAGAAGTGATTAATTATCACTTAACTGGAACTCCTAAACTTTATGGTGAATCACTACCACCTAATATTGGAAGGAAAAATCAAAAATTAGCGTTAAAAAATGGAGGTGATCTCGGTTTTAATTTGAGGAAACGGTATAACTACTTATGCTTTAGCCACTCTCCAGATGGAGAGACTGTTGCGTTTATTACTGATGAGAGAGGACAATGGAGGGTTTGGACATATAACATAAACGAAGACAAAATTGAACGATGGGCACAACATGGGCATAAATTAGATTTAATTAAAAGGGGCTTAACGCCTACAATAGCTTGGCATCCAAACGGGGAGCAGTTTACTTACACCATTGCAAAAAAGGGCCAACCAGTGCTTGTCACAGTTAGGTTAGGTGAAAAACCAGTAGAAAAAGAACTTTTTAAAATAGATGAGGTTTTATCCATGGATTACTCTCCCGATGGGAGAAGCATTGTATTCTCTGGTATGTCTAATGGAAGATCAGACCTTTACATATACAGAGTGATTGGAAATTTACAGGAGCCTTTATGGAGAGATCGATTTGATGATTTGCACCCCAGGTATACTAAAGATGGCAGGTCGATAATTTTTTCATCAAACAGACCTGATTCAAAGCTTCGAGAAGATAGAGATAACATCCCGTTTAATTCTAATTTAGACTTGTTTATATACCACATCGATAAAGAAATTAGGCCGATTGAGCAACTGGTAAACACACCACTAATTGATGAGAGATACCCCGTGCCACTGAGAGGACAGGAATTTGTTTATTTATCCGAATTTGAAGATGGAAGCCAAGAAATGAACTGGGGTTGGGCTGACAGCACAATTCTCAGCATAGACACAATCATTAGGTACAGAACTTTTTTTGACACTCGAGTAATTTCAAAATTAGATATACCCGTTCTAAATTTCAGTTGTGACACCGTAGGAGGCTTTTGCTACGGAAACACCTATACAATGCGTCATTTATTCCGAGCTAATATAGGAAGGGTGCCAGAAACTAAGCAAAGAAGGTCAAATCAATTTGAATTGACAGATGGAGGTTTTGACGCAAATAATGATGAAGTATTTATTGCCCCCAATTGGTCTATTTTATATTCTGAAACTGAGGTAAACATTAGAGATTATAGATTTAATTTTGAAGGACAAGAGAAAGAAGAGTCTGATGAAAAGCTCCCTGAAATAGATAAAATGACTCAATCTATTGTAAGTAATGTTAAGATTAAACCTAGCAACTATCGACTCAATTTTTCTCTACAAAAATTACAAAGTCAAGTTAGTAACGCCTTCGGATCTCAATTTTACAGAGCTTATGACGGAACATCTTCATTCCAGCCGGGTTTAGGTAATGCTACGGAGATCAGAATTAGTGACCTTTTTGACGATAAGCACATTATCGCAGGATTTAACATCCCCGCGAACCTAAGTAACAGTCTTATAGGGATATCTTACTTCGACCTATCGCAAAAGGTTGACCGAATGTTTTCCTTCCAGAGGCAGGGCTCTACAAGTTTAGACCCTCTCAGTTACTCATTGGTTGAATCTCAATCACATTTTGCACGCTACAGGCTCACTTATCCAATAGATGA
>JABISU010000273.1 GCA_018700255.1 Flavobacteriales bacterium
CCCATATGAAATAATAAAAAAAGATCCATTTTTAGGCAGTGTTTTTCATAAGGGTTTATCTAAAGAGAGCACACTGTATGGATTTTTGCCCGATATAAATGACGCTAGAAATAATAATTTTAAATGTATTGAAACTATGAATCCTATCGACTCAACATTTAGAAACTATAATGGTAAGCAGATTGAATTAACTATTCACCAAGTTCTTTCAACTGTCAGAAATGGACTTGCCCATGGAAGTATTTTTACTACGGGAAGAGATGCCATTACGGAAATCGTGATCGCTAGAGAACGTAAAGTTGTTGTCAAAGATGATCCTACATATTGTAAAGTATGTAAAAAAGGCGGATCTGTCTTTAAAGGCCATGATTGCTTGATCATTGAGCCCGATTCATTCAAGCAATTATTAAGAAATTGGTTTGACTGGTTGAGTAGAGAGAAGGTTTAATTTTGGATAATATCAAGAGAGCGTTCTATCCATGCTGTTTCAGAGATTTTATTCAATCGCGAGATATTCTTGCAGAGTATCTCGATGAGATTATATTCTGTGATATCTTCAAGCATCCTGATTGGGATAAAGTGAAGAGTAAGGATGCTTTACCAAAAGTTAGACTTGTTATTGAAGATGCTCGCGAGTACTTGAAGAGGTTGCCAATTATTGATGTTTTTTTTCACCGTAATGACGGATATGGTGAGGGTGGAAGTGGGATACCATTCTTAAGCCCACGCGTTTTAGTGCAGATTGTTTCGCAATTTCCGGCAGAAGGTGGGTTAATAATTACAGACGGCAAGAACTCTCGTGGGCACATTTTTAAAAAAATGTTACGGTCTGATGGTTACTTCCGCAAGGAATGGGGTCTGTATTTTCAGCTCGAAAAGGAACAGCCTTTCTATAAGAAACACAGTTTGCAAATTATCCGAGTTACTCCACATACAGAAGAAAAGCTCGCTATTTTGCCTAATTAGTTTATATAATTAGAATTCCATATGAAAAGTATTAAAGCTTTATTCTTACTCGCATATCTTTGTCCTCACTTTCTTCTATTCGTTTGTGCATCGGCGGAATTAGACTTCTCAGTGCGAAAAGCAATAGATTCAGCGATAGTTTCTGAAATGGAAAAACAGCAAGTTGTTGGATTGGCTATTGGTATTATTCAAGAGGGCGAAGTTGTCTATATTCAAGAATATGGGTATGCAGATCTCAGTAAGAAACGAAGAGTAAATGACTCTACTCTGTTTCGTTGGGCATCTGTTGCAAAGCCAATGACTGCGGTTGCTGCGATGCAGTTAGTCGAAGCCGGCAAGTTAGATCTTGATGCGGATATTCGAGCAATTGTTCCTGAGTATCCAGATAAAGGCGAAGTGATAACAATGCGCCAACTTCTTGGTCACCTCGGAGGTATGCCGCACTATCAAGATGGGATTATTGCTTCTGACATTGAATACAAGCAGAAGCACCCATTCGAAGATGTAGTCGTTGCGCTCGATAAGTTTAAAGAAACGCTGCTTGTATCAACACCCGGAACTTCCTATCACTACTCAACGCATGGTTTCATTCTTGCTAGCGCGGTGATTCAGCGTGCAGGAGAGGAGCAGTTCGCTAGGCAAGTTGAGAAGCGAATCGCAAAAACTCTAAAAATGCATTCACTTCAACCAGATTACCAATGGAAATCTCGTTCAAAAAGAGCAAAGGGTTACAAGAAAGTAAACGGCAAGGTTGTCGAATCGACGAATACGGACGTGTCTTGGAAGCTTGGGGCAGGTGGATGGATTTCGAACATTGGCGACTTGGCAAAGTTTGCAGCAGGTCTTATGGGCGATGAACTTCTAAGCCAAGATAGTAAAAACATAATGTGGGAACAGCAGAAGGATGCATCTGGAAAAGAGACAGGATATGGATTAGGGTTTTGTGTATTCATGCGAAACAGTTCGTTGGGGATTTCGCATAACGGGGCTCAAGAAAAAACCCGTACTCGGATGGTATTGTATCCAAGAGAGATGGCGCCTAATGCTTCAAGAGGTCATGGTGTCGTTGTTATGTCAAACTCTGAGTATGTAAATCCTGGAGAGTTTAGCACGTTAATTTATACGACTCTAAATGCACAAACACATCAATAATCCAAGTCGTAGAGTTGTGAGCGAATAGAGTAGAGTTTTACATAACAGAGGGGAGGGTATAATTTAAAAATAACAGGGTGGCGGTTAATCAAATTGCGATAAGAATTTACTTGTATATATGGAGAATTACTATGCCAATTACCACGATCAAAATTGTCCGAGGCGTTTTTAGCGAGGAGCAGAAATCTGCAATGATTCAAGGGGTTACTGAGGCTATGGTCAAAGTAACGGGTGAAGAAAAACGTGACGGCAATTGGGTTATCATCGAAGAAACAAATCCCGGAGAATGGGCGATTGGGGGAAAGCCCGTCGGCCTATAAGAGTTTTACATAAC
>JABISU010000088.1 GCA_018700255.1 Flavobacteriales bacterium
TAAGTATGTTCTACACGAATAAAAATGCAAATTGGGGAGGTAAAAATGGGATTTTTAACTTCGGGATGAACGTTTCAAACATAGGCTCTAAAATGAGCTATACAGAAACAGCAGCTCGTGATTTCATTCCAGCTAATCTTCGTTTAGGTGTTGCTTATACTATGGAGCTTGATGATTATAACGATATTACTTTTACAATAGATGGAAATAAACTGCTCGTACCTACCGCACCAGTTTATGACCAGCAAGATGGTAATACTATAGTAAGTGGCTTTTCAAATGATGTAGGAACAGCAACTGGTATAGTTCAATCGTTTTATGATGCTCCGGGTATTGTTGATTTCAATGATGACGGGACATATTCTATACTTCCAGGTAGTATTTTTCGTGAAGAGATTAGAGAAGTAAATCTTGGAGGAGGAATGGAGTATAGCTTTTCTGACGTATTTGCTTTTAGAGCTGGTTACTTCTACGAGCATTTTTCTAAAGGAAATAGACAGTTTATTACTATGGGTGCTGGAATGAAATACACTGTGTTTACAATCGATTTAAGCTACTTAGTGAGTACAACTCAACAGAATCCTTTAGCGAATACTCTTAGGTTTACTTTGAGGATGCAATTCAGTGATTTGTCAGATGCAGGGGATGCTGTAAATTAATGGATATTAGAATTGGATATGGATATGACGTTCACCGTTTAGAGCAGGGTGAAGAATTGTGGATTGGTGGTGTTCTATTTCCGCACAAAAAGGGTGCCGTTGGTCATTCAGATGCAGATGTGCTTTTACATGCAATTTGTGATGCAATGTTTGGCGCTCTAGCGATGAGAGATATAGGATATCATTTCCCCGATACAGACCCCGCTTACAAAGGCATTGATAGTAAAAGGCTACTCATAGAAAGTTGGAAAAAAGTTTCAGAAAAGGGTTGGAATATAGGAAACTTAGACACAACGATTTGTCTTCAAACACCTAAGCTTTCACCGTCTATAGATGCTATGAGAGAAGTAATCGCTGAAATACTTAGCATTAATATTGATAAAGTAAGTATTAAAGCAACGACTACAGAAAAATTAGGATTTGTTGGGGCAGAAGAGGGAGTCAGTGCCCACGCTGTAATTCTTTTAAATAAGAAAGATTAAAACCTTAGATATATTAGGCTGAATTGTCCTCGAAATGGTCTGGCTGTAAGTCTTCGTAGAAATGAACTCGGATAACAGCTGTATCTCTTAATAAGTCAAGCTTTCCAATTTCAATGGAGTGAATATCCACACCAGTTCTTTCTTCTAAATCCTGTTTTAGTTCAGCTCTTCTTCCTGCGTGAATCAGATCAACTCTATCATAAATAACTATTTTAGTGGTAAGGTGCTTTACAAACCACAGGCGTTCTAGAACAAAAGCCAGACCCCAAATCCCAATATTAGCTACCGCAATGATACCCCAGACGAATTCTCTAGAAAGACCTTCCTCCCCAATGGCTTGAGGCGCTAGAGCATTGATGACAGAAAGTGTGATAACAATAAATAGGTAGGACATTTCCCTGATAGGAATAGCGTCAGTTCTATATCGGATGATACTGAATATGGCAAATAATCCTAGAGCGAATCCCATTTCTATCTCTACGCCACTAAGAAGCGTGCAAAGGAAGAAGACAGAAGTTGAGACAAGCATAAAAGTAAAGACGTAATCACGGCGCTTAGATGCGAGGTGGTATATCATTCTCACAACGACTAAACTTGAAATTAAGTTAGCGCTGAACCCTAATAAAAGAGCGGTTAATGATGAAATTTCTGCAGAGATCATATTATTTTATTGCTTTTGTAGCTCTTCTTAGAACTTTAAGTTTTGAAAGGTACATACGAGGAGATAAACTATCGTCAGAAGAAAGACGACCAAGTACATATTTGCTTATTTTAATTATTCTACCCAATTGAGCTTTTCGCTCAGGCATGCTTCTTAGAAACACAAACAAAGGAGACCTCCTGTCAGTTTCAGTTTGTTTTAATTCAACAACAATGAGTCCTTTAAGAGGTTTGGAAATTTCTCCTTGAATAGTAGTATAGGTTAAGTTTGTATCTAATGTTATTCTCTCACATCTTTTCAATTGGGCTAAAGTAAAACGTGAGTAGCTTATGTATAAAACGGGGCTTAACTCAGAGGCGAAGGGGACTCGTTCAGAAAGAAAATCCTTTTCAGAATCCGTTAATGGAGAATCCCATTTTTCTGAAGTACGTTGTACTCTCATCTTGATTGTTCGCCCGTGAACATTTTTCTTTTTTATTTCTAGGAAGCAAATGTTAGAATTTACATATGATCTTATTCTGACTTTATATTTTTTTTTCCTCTCTCTAATATGATCATTAAGACAGATGTTTTCAGGTGTGTCGAAATATAGATTACTGTACTCAAATTGCCTGTTGCCATTTATCTCGAGGACCTTGTAATCTTTGTCGAGTGATTTAGCGAGGGGGTCGCACCAATTGTTTGGTATTATAAATTTATCTTCCCGCCTATCCATTAAAGCAACAGATTCTAAACCTTTAAGGTTTATTTCTTTATATGAAGAAAAATAGTTTTTGATTGCGACGACAAATTATTCTTGTTGTTAGAGCTTGCAAATATACAAACGTTATATTTGCTTGATTATTTTTAGGTGATAATTACAAGCTGATGGCTAAGAAGA
>JABISU010000278.1 GCA_018700255.1 Flavobacteriales bacterium
AATTTATTTAAAGTTTGAAAACCCTACTGGCAGGTTGAGCGCGATATATGGAACGGACTTAGATCACATGTGGATAGAGGCTCCAGAGGGTGTGTTCAATAGCCCTTTTAATGGTGGTTGGTCTGCCGCGGGTATGAATTCTCAATTTTTTGAAGCTATGCCCACTTTAGAGGACGATTCTTACGCAACAATAAATCTTACAACATCTGCTATTCATTCCCCTGAAGGTTCACAAGATCCTATGATGGTGGAGGATAGGGGGGATCCATGGGCTACTTTTTTCACAGAAAACGGAGCTACTCGTTTGGATATTAATACGTTAATCGGAGGTTCTTGGTTTGCTCTTAAAACCGCTTCGAATGGTTTACCAGATAAGAATAACCGTATTCTTATAGCCCAAATCACGACCTCAGGATCAATAAGCGGTGAGATAAATGCTCAGATATTCCCCTTGGGAAATGGCAAGAACTCTAAGAAGGTGAAGTTTATTTTTGATGGAGTAGGAGCAACGAAAGGCGTGGAGATTCTAAGGTAATTACCTAGAACATCTTCTCGAAGATTCTACTCGCAAATATCTCCGAACGTTGATAAGATGAGAAGGACATCGCTAACTGTTATTGAATTATCTCCGTCAACATCGTATGAGCAATTCAATGTACATCCGAATTCTGAGAGTATCGCTAATACATCAGCTACGGTAATATTTCCATCTCCATTTAAGTCTGTGGGACAGCCTTGTTCTACATAACAATAGCTAGGACCGTATACCGCATTTCCTAAGAAGAAAGAACATGCTGGTTCATCTTCGAAGCTTACATCTAAATTAAGCCAAACCCCATTTGACGGTATGTCAATAACATAAGTCGAACCTGACTCTTGAAGTACAATCGAATTTCCATTTACTGAAACCCCACCTGATTCAGGCGCTCCTGTGTAATCAACTGTAAAGCTGACTGAGTAATCTCCTGTGGCTGGATTGCAATCTGTGTATGAAACGACTTCAACATTTAAAATTTCACAAGGGACATCCGCACCTGTCCAAAATTCATAACCATGAGATCCATCCCCTACATATTCAAAAGGAGGGAGGGCATTAACGAAAGTCCCAGCTTCCCAAAAACCTAGTGACGAGCTAACAGATTCGTTTAAGTTTCCCGAACCTCCCCATTGTATGTAGTCCATTAATACGTTGGTGGGTCCGTACAATTGTAAATCGCCAAATGTTTCGTCAGCATCCCAATCTATCCAAGCTAATTGAAGTTCTGCACCTGCATCTAAATATAGATTTTGGCTTCCAGAAAGCTCATCAAAGGAGTTATAAACTCCGTTAGAATATACTCCCCAATCACTTATATCACCACCACAGCCCGAGGTGTTCTTCACCTTAATAACATTCGAGTTGGGATTTACGTATTGTAAACGAATCAAAGCACAGCACGGATCCCTTTGAGTGTAGCAATTTAAGGTGTCCGCAGAGCAAGTTTCTTCCGTACTGACAAATATCTCTACGTCCACAGTTTCACTATTTGCGGGTGTATTAGATAAAGAGATTATTTGCGGACTGTTATTGATTGCGTGAAAGGTCCCGTTAACGTTAAAAAAGCCAGAACTAGGTGTGTTCTCGTAGGAAAGAACCAGCTGTTGCGTGTATGTGTTAGTCAATGGATTACATGCAAGTTGTGCTCCAGATGAGATGTCTAGGATAGCACACACTGGTGCCACATACCCTTCACATCCTCCAAAACAACTTCCGTCATTGTTAATTGCCGGTTGTAAGCCATAGATCTGAACTGTAGGATGAAAATTTAAAACATTTGGCACTGAGCTGTTTGTATGGCAGTAGCTCATGATCGTTCCCTGCGATACTGGATCTCCCTCATAACTACATCCTCCTTCAGAACTGACACAGTTGTCAATTGGGCCATTTGGCCATCCACACCATTGAGTGTGATTCGACCCGAGGTTGTGGCCTAGTTCATGAGACACTACCATAAGATTCCAGGTCCAGCTAGAAATGTTATAATTCGTTGTTCCCGATAAAGCGGAACTAAACCCATAAGCCCAAGTACTACACACAACGTCTAAGTATGCGATACCACCTGTCCCTGTATCTCCGCGCTTAGTAAGAAGATGCGTTTCATCTCTCTGAATACCACTTAAAACAGGGTCATTATTCCAAGTAGATCTAAAGACATCCAGCATTTCGCCTGCTTGATCAACGTAATTAGACATGGGATCTGCAGTTTGCCAGATATGTACATACGTCGTCTGAAGGAAAACTAAATTACCTAGCTCTTGGGTGTAAATCTGAGACACCCCAGTCATAAGCGCTAAAGCCCAATCGGTAGCACTAAGGACACTTCCAAATGTTGAGTAAGTATAGCTGTCAATGTCTACAGCGATTTCAGCACATCCAGAAAGTGATTTCTCGGACCTTTCCTCTAATTCGCGAGCCTTATGCCCATCTCCCGTTCCCACGTCCTCCATTGCACACTCAAAATCACGACCTACAATAAGATTATTTACGTCAAATAATATATGTTCTCCATCCTTTGCTTTGTCATCAACAGGCTTAACCTCGATTTGCATTCCATTGTGCTGAAAAGTACCTAAAACATAATCAGTCATCAGCACAAACGACCCAGTGCCACCCCTAACCTTGTAGGTTTTAATTCGCGGAACGTAATCCATCTCTTCATAACCTCTGTCTGAATGAATTCCGACCTTAACGGTTGCAGGGAACGGTTCAAACCTCTCTAAACTTAAATTAACCTCACCTCCATTGAAATCAGGAAGGACAAGTATTAACTCTTCGGGATAACTCTTTCTAAGTTCTTCAAAAACCGTTAGATCTAATGAAATGCCAACAGTTCTTGAATCATCGACTGTTATTGCTCTAACTTCTAAGGTTGAAGGTTCGAATAATTGAGCTGAGACAGAAAAATTCAATGATGCAAATGCAAACAATAAAAACACTCCACAAAAAAATCCATTAGAGTTTATCATTTTATTTTATTTTAACTAGCTAGTAATATATAAGGTAAATCTTAACAGGTCTGACCAAAAGCGGCTAAGAGAGCTAACACGTCAGTAACTGTAACCGCGCCGTCGTCATCAACATCCGCCGTACAATTTGCTATACAATTGAATTCACTCAAGACTAATAAAAGATCAGCTACTGTAATTGCCCCATCGCCATTCAAATCGTTAGGACAAGCACAACTTTCGTACTCGCAACTTTCATCGTCTATTGTTGCTGCTAAGTCGTAGTTACAAGCTGTAGAGTCTGTACATCCAGCGCAACTAGAGTAATCACAAGAGCCTGCCAACTGACAGCCTGCATTTTCATCGTAGTTACAAGCATATGGGATCATACATCCTCCAACTAAACAAGATCCATCATCTAAAGTAGCAGAAGAGTCGTAATTACAAGCTGTTGCGTCTGTGCATCCTGCGCAGCTAGAGTATTCACATGATCCATCATCTATATTAGCAGCCGAGTCGTAATTACAAGCTGTAGAGTCTGTACAACCAGCTGAATCACCATTTACGCAGAAGTTTACGGTTTCAGTTGATGCGAACTCCCCACCACTAGCAAGTGTTACACCTTGAGAAGTTATCACATAATTCCCAGTTCCATAACCACAGCAAATTCCATCACCATAACTGTCATTAATGGTCAAGTCATAGCAACCGTTATCTACACAAACAGTACTTGAGTAAGTTGTTCCAGATGATGAGTATGGTCCACCTGTCATCACTACTGTTCCACTTGCATCTGCTACACTCCAAGTTGTCTCACCAGGGTAGTTGTCTGTTAGAATTGTAAACGTAATTTCTACCCCTCCTATGATACATGAACCATCATCTATCGTTACACTGGGGTTATAGTTACAAGCAATTGGGTTTGTGCAACCTGAGCAAGACGATCCGTCTCCACCACAAATATCACAAATATCATATTCTGCACAAGATCCGTTGTCAGTAACAGCTTCTGGATCGTAATTACAAGCCGTGGAGTCTGTACATCCATACCCTGCACCACATGAGTACACCGTTCCGGCACAAGTTCCAATACAGGAGGCTCCATTAGCTCCAGGAACTAGAGCATTGTCGATTACTATTTGGTGAAAAGCTAGAGTAACAGAACCTCCTCCAATTGCGTGACAGTAACTCATCATAGTTCCGAGCTGTCCTGTTGGGTTGTTTGTGTATCCACTACAGCTTCCTTCTAGATCCCCACAGTTGTCAATGGGTCCTCCAGGCCAACCACACCAATGTGTGTGACTCGCTCCGAAATTGTGACCTATTTCGTGCCCTACAACATTCAAATTCCAATTGTAACTGGGGATATTGAAATTGGTGTTGTTATCCATGTGCGCACTAAATGCAACCCCGTAAGAATTACAAAGCCCATCAAGCCAAGCAATTCCGCCAGTTCCAGTATTACCCCTTTTAGTCATAAGGTGTATCAAATCGTGATTTGAAGAGTTTAGGGTAGCATCGTTCTGCCAAGTTGATCTTAAGGCATCTAGCATAGACCCAGCATTTTCGACATAAGAGGCATACGGGTCAGTAGTTAGCCAAATATTAATATACGAAGCCTGGAGAGTGACCATGTCATTCATTGACGTTCTGTAAATCTCATCAACACCCGCAAGAATAGCGAGTGACCAATTTATAGCTGCATCACAATTACCGAAAGTATCATAAGTATACTTGTCAATATCAATTGCAATCTCAACACATTCTAATAGCATCGATTTCTGAGATGCAATCTTCTCCACTTTTTCTTGAGCGATATCATCAGCGGCACAACTAAAGTGACTATCTCCTCTGCTGTCATTGACATCAAACAATACATAGTCAGTCGCCACAGAAGTAATATCTGTTGTCTTAAGCTCTGTTGGTCTTAATTCAAATAATCTGTCTTTATACCTTATAGACCCAATTAAGTAATTGTCAAAAACAACCATCGATCCGCCTATACCTGGTCCTGTCACATCGTAGGTGATTAAATCTGTTGTAAAATCTCTTTCTACCACTTTTATTCCCCCAGCTCCGTCGTCAACTCGTTCGCCTACCGGAATGAACATTGGGAAAGGACATGACTCGAGTAAAGTGATCTCCACCAGCCCTTCGCCAGGCAATAGAACTTCCCAAGATAGGAGGGGAGCAGTAGTTTCTCTAAGCTCTTCGAACCCCTTTTCTTCCATTTTAAACCAAACACTTTTATCTTCATTAATCGTTGGGATATCGGCAAGTGCTTTTGTATGAAGAAGCGGTGTGTTTTGGGCAAAAGCAACGATGGCAAATGTAAAAAGCGCTGCAGAAAAAATAAAACGCGAAAAATTGTTCAACATGGGAATAAGGTTATGATAAATTTTAGACGCTTAATACCTATTAAAGGTTGCCGCGCTCCACAAAGAAATTTCCAACTCTTTCTTCTACGTTTACCTTAATATTTGCGTGAAACAAATTGTAATCTCCTACATGCCAATCATCTTGATGCAATAGCTTCCCGCCAAATACATGTGGCGCATCGAGCCAAAGTAAACCCTCATGCACTCGCCCTGTTAGTTTCCCCTTATATTTAATCTTATGCTTTTCAGTTAAAACGCCCAAGTGATCCTCACAATCATTTACTTCTCCACTGCAATCCCAGGACATTGGATTGATACACTTGGGGATATCTAATCCAGCCGCCATTCTCTTGACATACCAAGCCGGTGTATATCCTGTTGCGTATGTCATCCAGGAGCAATAACAATTCACATCTCTGTTGCTCTCACAAGGCTCCAGCATCTCAAAATCTCCATCATAAACTCCCCATCCTAATAAATAACTTGTCACTAAACGTTCCCCCAGCTTTGTCCCGTCAAAAAACTCTTTCAGCAACCGTTTTGCATGGAATGTTCCTTGGCTATGACCAGCAATAATTATTGGCTTGCCTTGATCTAAATTTTTAAGCCAAAACAAAAATGACTCCCTCACATCACCATATGCCACCTCTAAAGCATCGCCACACAAATCACACTCCTTCTCGTCAAATACAAACACCCTGTAATGTGCTTGCCTATACCTTGGAGCAAAAACCCTCCCTATATCAAAAAAAACAGATGCTTGATGACGCATTGGCCATAAATCCACTGTTCGATTTATCGCCTCATCCCCAACATCTGCAACCCAATCTCGACCTTCATAATACATCGTTGGATGAATATAAAAAACATCCACCGTCTTATCTTCTCCCACACCTATTAAAGACCAGTTTTCAGTTAGTGCATAATCCGGAATTTCAGGCAACGGATAAATCGAACTCGGAATCTGATCCCCTTTCTCATTAACATACACTTCATCTTGAATTCTCTCACCACATCCCGTAATAAAAAACACCACCAAAACAGCTGCTGACATCAGTTGATTTTCATTTGTAACTTTCCTCAGATCACACATGTTTTGTTTTATAAATCTTCGATTATTTTTGTCGATTAATAATTATCTTCAACAAAATTAATAAAATATTAGCGTTGAATGAGGTTTTTATCATATATGGCATACCTTACAAGCGCAAAATTCTGTAAACATTACAAATATGAATCGTACGTTTAATTTTTTCTTGGCTGCAATATGTTGTGGCTCAATGATTTTTACCACTCCGGTAACTGCCCAGTATTCTTTAACAGTTGAGAGTACTCCTGCTTTGCATGTCACAGGTAATAATGTTTACCGTTTCTATGTAAACATGGTTGACCCAGCAGATAAATTTAGTGCCGTTTTCGGCAATGATCAAGATCCTTTGGTTATTAACGCACCAGCTGGAGTCTATAATGACTCCTTTGTGTCTGGTTGGAGTGCCGCTGGAATTTCTCTAGCCTTCGCGGCAATAGTGCCATCAATGACTGAAGATTCATATGCAACTATTGGTTTAACTGGCCCTGCTGTAGGATCGGAAGCAGACCCCTCTCTAGTTCAGGATACAGAACTAACTCCTACAATTAGTGACTTCTTCGGAAATGGAGCTGAGACAAGTTTAAATGTAAACACATTAACTGGTGGTTCTTGGTATGTATTAAATACTGCAGCTAACGCTTTACCTGATGCGAATCTGAGAGTGCTTGTTATGCAAATAACTACTTCAGGAACTGTTAGTGGTACAATTAACTACCAAGTATTCCCATTGGGAGTTGGTGAAGATCAAGTTCAAATTAGTATGGACTTTGACGGTGCTGGACTCTACACATCTGGATGTACTGATGATACCGCTTGTAATTATGACCCTAATGCTAACTCTGATGATGATTCATGTACTTATCTTGAAGCTAGCGAGTGTGATTGCGCAGGAAATATTCTTGATGAATGTGGAGTTTGTGGAGGCGATGATTCCTCTTGTACTGGTTGTATGCTTACAATAGCCTGTAATTATGATTCAACGGCGACTATAAGTGATAATACATTATGTGAATACGAATCTTGTGCAGGATGTACAGATGATACCGCTTGTAACTATGACTCTACTGCTACATTTGATGATGGAACACATTGTATATATTTCGCAGCTGGTGAATGTGATTGCGACGGTACTTTAATTGATGAATGTGGTGTATGTGGAGGAGCTGGCATCCCTGTTGGCGATTGCGACTGTTCTGGAAACATTCTTGATGAGTGTGGTGTTTGTGGCGGTTCAGGATATTCAGTTACATGTTGGGATGGTTCTTTAGTTTGTTCTGAGGCTGATTGTGCAGATACACCAGAGTTTTCACCAACAGTTAATATGTCACTAGACAATCTAACTGAAAGTGGAACATCAAGCTTGACATACACGATGTCTCAACACAATGGAGAGTCAGAGATCTTTTCTTCATCTGTAGTTTCTGATGGTGGATCTTTCAACCTTTCGGATCTTATGGTGGGTGACGTTATAGGTTCAGGTACACTATCTCTTTCTCTTTTTGCTGGAAATTTTGATATTGAATCAGACCTGACGGTTTCTAATATCACTAACGGTAACTATACAATATTTAATCAAGTAACTGCATCCAACTCTCCTGTTTATCCAGTTGGCTCAATTGCAGGTGGCTTTGTGATTTCAAATACTGCATCAGGTATAAGTATCTCCACTGAGATTCCTGTTGATGAAG
>JABISU010000055.1 GCA_018700255.1 Flavobacteriales bacterium
ACAGCTATAGTAAGTGTGATGGGAAGTGTAGTCCCGCCAGAAGGTTCGGAAGAGGAAGGAAAGAATAAGCTTTGGAATCAATTACACTCAATGACAGGACATTCTTTATATGTCGACATTCCTGTTAATCTACTAGACGCTAAAGAGAGAGATGAAGCCCCTTTAAGATTAAACTATCCTAAAGAAACCTCAAGAGCAGGACACTTCGGCCGAACACTTGAAGCGATGATTAAGATGGCTAAGAAAATGGAAGATGGCGAGGAGAAATCTATTCTTATTGTCAAGCTTGCGAATGCCATGAAGATTCATTTCCTTACTTGGAATAGAAAGACGGTTGAAAGATCGTTTATTTCAGAGCAATTAAAGGAGATGTCTGGTGGTGCGCTTATACTTCCTGAGGATGCTGTTCTTGAAAGTTCTGCAGAGATTTTACGAAGCATTAGAAAAACGTCTGATGCACTTGAAAGAAATAGATCTGGTAAGAAAGGTGGGAATCAGAAAAAATCATCAGGAAATAGAAATAACGGAGGTAATCGAGGTAATTCAAAGAATTACAGTCGTCGGTAATCACGACGATAGCCATTGAATCAGTCCACAATTTCATTCTAATAAGTTCAGGCTCAGTTTAGCTTATAACCGTTTTTCCTTCTCATTTTTACAAGATGAGTAGTTTTGTAATAGAAGGAGGTCATAAATTAAGTGGTGAGGTCACTCCTCAGGGTGCAAAAAATGAAGCATTACAGATATTAAGTTCTGTACTTCTTACTGCTGGCGAGGTCGAGATAGAAAATATTCCAGACATCGTTGATGTAAATAAACTCATTGATCTATTGGGTTCGATGGGTGTAAAGACAAGAAAACTTTCAGAGGGTAAATTTTGGTTTAAAGCAGATGAAATAAATTTAGAGTTTCTTAAATCAGAAGAATTTTCGAATAAGGGTAGCTCTCTTAGGGGGTCTGTAATGATACTCGGGCCTCTTCTAACTAGGTTTGGAGTAGGAGCACTACCTAGACCTGGAGGTGATAAGATTGGGAGGAGAAGAATGGATACAACATTCTTAGGATTTAAAGAGCTTGGAGCGGAGTTTAGTTATGATACTTTGACAGGGTTTTTTACGGCTAATGTGCCTGGGGGGAAATTGAAAGGGAAGTCAATTCTTCTGGATGAGGCTTCTGTTACTGGAACAGCTAATTTAGTAATGGCAGCTGTGATGGCTGAAGGGATTACTACAATTTATAACGCCGCTTGTGAGCCATACCTGCAGCAACTATGTAAGATTATCAATAAAATGGGCGGTAAGATTTCTGGAGTGGGGTCTAACCTTTTAACTATTGAAGGGGTTACTGAGTTAAGGGGCGCAAAACATAGGTGCTTGCCAGATATGATAGAAGTTGGAAGTTTTATTGGGATGGCGGCTATGACAAAGAGTGAGATAACTATAAAGAATGTATGTTATGATGAGTTGGGAGTTATTCCTCGAATATTTAAGAGGATGGGTGTTAAACTTGAGCGCAGAGGAGATGATATTTTTATTCCAGCCCAGGACTCTTATGAAATAGATAAATTTATTGACGGATCTATATTAACTATATCGGACGCCCCATGGCCTGGATTCACACCGGATCTATTGAGTATTATTTTGGTAATGTCTACTCAAGCAAAAGGATCTGTTTTAATACATCAAAAGATGTTTGAAAGCCGTCTCTTCTTCGTGGATAAACTTATAGATATGGGAGCCCAAATAATCCTATGTGATCCCCACAGAGCTACGGTTAACGGACTTGATCATAAATCGTCATTACGAGGAGTGACAATGACTTCTCCTGATATTAGAGCTGGGGTATCGTTATTAATCGCCGCATTATCTGCTGAGGGAACATCAACCATTCACAACATCGGACAAATAGATAGAGGATACCAAAATATTGACGCTCGTTTAAGAAAATTGGGAGCTAAGATTAAACGCATAGACTAGCATAACACTATATTTGAAAGCACGATATGACGCAACAAAAAAAAAGAAGTATGATTTTAAAGTCTGTAATAGCGTTAATGGCATTAGGTACTTTGTCTTGGATAGGATTAGTGGGAGCGTCACCTGCGTCTGAATCTCAAGGTATAGGTATTCTAACGGGTTCATTTGATGTAGTACCTTCAGGTAGAATCGGGACGAACATTGGGGATGAGGCTCCAGATATTGTAATGAATAATCCAAAGGGTAAGGAAATGTCTCTAAGCGATTTAAGAGGGAGTATAGTCCTTATTGATTTTTGGGCTTCATGGTGCGGCCCTTGTAGACGAGAGAACGTGAATGTGGTAAAGGCATATGATAAATATAAAAAGGCAAAATTTAAAAATGCCGACGGATTTGAGATATTCTCAGTCTCATTAGATAA
>JABISU010000054.1 GCA_018700255.1 Flavobacteriales bacterium
ACCGACAATGAGATTGGGATAGTTCGTATCACGGTTCATGCAAGAAAGCATGGTATGAAGAACACCTGGAGCAATTTTACATCCACAACCCGCGCCGTGGGAGTATTGAGTAAGGCGAATAGAATCAGACATTATCATAAACTATTTAGGCGAAATGAAATCCGTTAGGAATGAGCTTAGATGTGAAGCGCACTCAGGAGGTGTGAGGCCACGACAGTCGACATCGGTGCGTAGAGCCTTATCTCGTTTGGCAAGACCGTGAGAATAGGTCTTGTCATAGTATACAAGAGCTATGCGAGCAGCTGTGGCGAGATCACCTTGGGAGAGAGCCGCGAAAGCGTCTTTTGCGTTTTGGCCTCCTAACTTAGGTGTTATGCGTTGAAAAGCCGAGGCGAGAAGTTCTATGTCAATATCACCGTACATATTCACTAGGTGGTTTACTCGATCTTTATCTGTACGATTCATTTCGAAGCAACGAGACGATATAAGTTGGCTGAATATAGGTTCTGGCAAATCTACAATACCAATAGATCTGCTCTCGTTTTCAACCCAAATAGGGCGAGTTCGAGCTGGTGAGTTATCATTCCAAGCATTTACAGTTCGAAGGTGGGAAAATAAATCGTTTGAAAATTGTTCTGTCGTGGGTTGGGCACGTTCTTCGAGATTGCCAAAGGCAGAGCCGAAGTGCCTCGCCATACCTTCGAGATCGATTACAGATTCACCCGGGATCTTAGCAAGTTCGAGTAGGGTATCCGTTTTTGCAGATCCTGTAAGCCCTCCGAGGACGGCAAAGTCTATTTTACGATCAAACTCTGATCGCGCATAAGTTCTGAATGCTTTATAACCTCCCTCCAGAACCACAGTAGGAACGCCTGCTGTACGAAGAAGCCAAGCTACAGATTCCGATCGCATTCCACCTCGCCAACAATAGATGAGAAGAGGTTTTCTAGAAGGAGAGGAGGCAGAGGAAGTTTGGCCTTCAAACAATGAACGACCCCGCTGAGCCATCTCCATCATTTTAGGTCCTATGATATGAAGACCTAAATCGACAGCTTTCTCGCGCGATTTCTGCTTGTAAAGCGTCCCAATTTCAGCACGCTCTGAATTGTTAAATAGAGGCCAAGAAAGAGCGCCAAGTATATGACCCTGATCGAATTCGCCGGGGCTCCTCACATCTACTATAATCCCTCCACGTTCAGCTTCGTTAATAAATTGGTAAGAAGGAAGAGAGCGAGCAGGAATGATCATGAATAACAAATTTACGAAATGAAAAACGCGCCGCCTTAAAAGGGACGCGCTTCTTAATATGAAACCTGTTCAGGGTTTATATCACTAAAATGTTATAGGGATTTTAGTAAACTTTTAACACAACTTCTGGTGGTGAGTTAGGTTCTTGAGCTACTGAAATGGTAGTGTTCTCTGAAGAAGAACTGCCATATGAGTCAGAAACCGTCAACTTAAATGTGTATTCTCCTGGGGTAGCTCTAAAAGTGGTTGTATTGTTATCCAAACTTTCGAGGTAGACAATGTCACCTGAAATTTGGTCCCAATAAAAGGAAAGAGAATCACCTTCGGAGTCAAAAGATTCACTTCCATCAAGCGACACAGTAATATCAGTTGTGAAAGCATCATTATCGTGAGGAATGGTAAATTTGATTTTCGCAGCTTCAACTTCAGCAGCGGCAGCAGCAGTGGCAGCCTCTTCGGCAACAACAGCGGCAGCAGCTTCATCAGCAGCTAAGCGATCAACGTGCTCCATATATAAATAGCCCGTTCCAACGAGACATATCGCTAGTAACATAATAGATGCAATGCGTTCCATGAGTTTATGTTTTAGTTAGGTTAAGGCAAAATAAAGAGCGGCCCAAGTCGACCCTGGGCCGCTACATTATTTCAATCAATTAATCGAATTACTTTCGATCCAGGATAGACCAAAGAACAAGTAAAGCTACTAAGCCTACAAATCCTCCGTTACCGAGTTCAGAAATTAAGTCTGTAATATTACTTACAACTGTCATTCCTGGGAACATCTCTGCTCCGAAAACTACTTCAGCAAGAACCGCAAGGGCAGCAAAGCTGATCAATAATTGGGTAAGGCCTTTAAAGAAGCCTCCCATAAATTTAAACACTTGATCCATTGTATAAAGGTTTTGGTTTATAACTGTGCCCAATATTTATAATTATATAAACTTCTTTTAATGG
>JABISU010000157.1 GCA_018700255.1 Flavobacteriales bacterium
AAATCATAGTGCCTGAGCTTGATGATGAACCACTAACTATCATTGAAGGTATACACGAAGGAATTATTGATGAAAGGCTCTTCTATGAGGTTCAGGATATAATCGAGGGGCGGTATAAAAAGCGTAATAGACCTTTATACAACAACACGCGAGAAGAATTACCACTCAGAGGCGTACTACATTGTTTTAAGTGAGACAATAAAATGACTGGTAGCCGATCAAAAAGCGGAGGAGGAAATCATCACTTCTATTATCACTGTAACTATTGTAAAAAGGAAAGAATGCCCGCAGGAAAGTTGAATGGATTAATGGAAGACATCATAGGTCATCTCACGTTTACTTCTCAAGCGAAAGAATTATATGAAGAGGTCGTAAAACATCTACTGTCAGGAAGCAAAGCCGAAAATAAAAGAAAGAAAGTGAAGATTGAAAAAGCGCTTGTGCTAACGAATGAGAGGATAGAGAAAATACAAGACTTGTTCGTAGATGGGGAAATTGATAACCAGAACTATAATGCTACAATGGAGAGGTACTCTCTAAAAAGGAAGGGATTAGATGAGGAACTCGGAACTTTGAACACTTCAGATAATGGGTATAGAAATTGGCTCAAAAAAGGAGTAAATGCTCTGAGTGGGTTGAAAACACAGTACGTTAAATCAGGTGTGAGTGCGAAACAGGAGTTAATTCGTTCGATATTCCCTGAAAAGTTATCTTTTGACGGAGAAATTTGTCGAACGGAAAGAATCAACGATGTGCTAAGGTTTATATTACAGATAGACAAAGACTTACCTGAAAATAAACGAGGGGATTTCTCTAATAAATTAGAGTTGTCCCGTTTAGTAGCCCCGGCAGGAATCGAACCTGCATCTAAACTTTAGGAAAGTCCTATTCTATCCATTGAACTACGGGGCCAAAAAAAAACGCCGCCGAGAGATTTCTCAGCGGCGTCTCTGTCAGTGCGCCTGGTAGGATTTGAACCTACGACCAATGGATTATGAGTCCACTGCTCTAACCACTGAGCTACAAGCGCAAATCGAAATGCAAAAGTACTGCTTAATCTACAAGAACTTCAAACTCAAGCTGACGTTTTGCAAGGTTTGCTGAAACTACTCTTACCGTGACCTCATCTCCAAGGGCAATTAGCTTTCCTGACCGCATTCCTTCAAAACCGATTCGCTCGTCATCGTAGACCCAGTGGTCGTTAGGGAGCGCGTCCTTGGGAACGAAGCCTTCACATTTGTTTTCCTGAATCTCCACGAAAAGTCCGCGTGGAATTGCTCCGGCGACAAGACCTTTATACGTTTCGCCTATGCGAGTCATTAAATACTCCACCTGCTTATACTTAATACTGGCGCGCTCAGCCTCTGAGGAACGCTTTTCCATGATACCGCTGTGCTGGCAACGAGAGTCGAGTTCGTTTTGGTCTGCATCCTTACCACCATCAAGGTAGTGCTGTAACAGACGGTGCACTATTACATCGGGATAGCGGCGAATGGGAGACGTGAAATGCGTGTAATACGGGAAAGACAGGCCGTAGTGACCTATGTTCGTGCTCGAATACTCCGCCTTCGCCATAGACCTGATCGCCATAGTCTTCACCGTCCCCTCCTCCGGAGTTCCAGCAGTAGCTTTTAACAGATCTCGAATGAGAGCTTCAGCATTGCCCTTTTGGGGTTTAGGCAATTCATGGCCAAACCTCCTCACAAATACCCTAAGCGCTTGAAGCTTCTCAGGATCGGGATTGTCATGCACTCTGTAAATACTAGTTCTCGTAGGAGTTTTCTTCTCTGGGTGGACTTTAGCGAGGAAGCGGGCTACTCGAACATTGGCGAGTAGCATGAAATCTTCTATGAGCTTGTTAGATTCCCTCATCCTTTTAATGACCACACGTAATGGCTTTCCTGATTCATCGAGCTCGAACCTCACCTCCTCTGTGTTGAAGTCTATGCCGCCGTTTTCAAATCTATTCTCGCGGAGTTTTGTTGCGAGTTTAAACATTAAAGCGAGCTCGTCGGCGAGATCTCCCTCCCCGGTTTCGAGCCTTACTTGTGCATCTTCGTATGCAAATCTTCTATCTGAGTGAATTACCGTTCTCCCGAACCATTCATTGATTACGTTAGCCTCTTCGTCCATTTCGAAAACCGCGCTGAAGGCAAACTTATCTTCGTTAGGACGAAGTGAGCACAGATCGTTAGAAAGCACTTCTGGAAGCATAGGGATCGTTCTGTCAACCAGATAAACAGATGTCGCGCGACTAATTGCCTCATCATCGATCGCGCTTCCTGGTTTTACATAGTACGAAACATCTGCGATATGAATTCCCACCTCTATATTTCCATTTTTCAACTTCTGCAGACTTAAAGCATCGTCGAAATCCTTAGCATCCACAGGATCTATGGTCATCGTTAAGACGTCACGCATATCCCTACGTTTCGCTATTTCCTTTTTATCAAGACCTACTTTGCTTTTCGCGCTCGGGGTAAACTGCTGGGCTTCTTGTTCTACTTCAGGTGGAAACTCAAGTGGCAATCCATACTCCGCTAAAATGGCATGCATTTCCACATCATTGTCTCCTTCCTGACCCAATACTTTAACTACATGTCCGAGAGGGGCGTCGTCATGCGAGTCCCAAGATTTAAGTTCAACGAGAACCTTGTCGCCCTGAATTGCTCCATTCAGTGATCGACCTGGGATAAAGAAGTTTGTGTGAAGTCTTGTGTCCGAGGGGTGACCGAAAGCATAGTCTTTAACTTGTTCTATGGTAACCACATATACCTTGCGCATACGTTGAATGACTTTCGAAACATAGGGGATTGCTCTGCTGCGATTTTTTGCCCACTCTACTTCAACCGTATCCCCCCAAAATGAATTCCCTGTAGAACCCTTTGATAGTTTTATCTCAGATCCATCTTCTTGCATGACAAACCCTCTTCCGAAACGAGTAATTTGTATTACTCCTGAAGTGGCTTGAACTTCTTCCGCCATAAGTAAATATTTTCCTCGTCCTATGTCTTCAAGCTTGCCTTTCGTTGCCAAATCACTAAGCAACTTCATTATGAGCTTCCTAACATCGTGATTAAGCACCCCCAAAGCGGACGATACCTGCTTGTGGTTTAACTGTTTATCCGGTTTTCTTCTGAAGACTTCTAAAATCGCTCTGCGTAAATCTTTCGGTGAATTCGAACTCGAAATTCCATGTTGACCTCTTTGGCCTTTGCTGCCCCTATCTGATTTATTTCCTTTAGGCCAGCTTCCTCTATTTTTCCTTCCCATATATAATGCAAAGATGAGGCGAAATATTCAAATGAGCATTACTACATCATTATTAGAATGTTAGATGCTAGTTAAACATTCAATTCACGACCTTTGCACAATATGGGATCACACAAAATAAAAAGGTTTATTGCCGACACTTGGAAAGACTATGAGTTGATCGATTCTGGTGAAGGGGGAAAGCTTGAAAAATTCGGTGGATTAGTGCTCGACAGACCCGAGGCTAGTGCCGTATGGGATAGGGGGCAAACCTTTAAAGAATGGGATAAAGCTCATGCTAGTTTTGAATCAACTAGCAAGGCTGCGGGTTATTGGAAGCAGCACGGGAAGACTCCAGATAGCTGGAATTTAGAATATAAATCGGAAAACCATCCTTCACTAAGACTCAAATTTAAACTCGAAACTACACGGTTTAAGCACATAGGGGTGTTTCCCGAACAAGCTTCTAATTGGGAGTATATCGCAGGAAAAATCCGAAAGGGAGACAAGCTTTTAAACCTCTTTGCCTACACCGGGGGGGCAAGCCTTGCTGCAAAAAGTGCAGGGGCAGATGTAACTCATGTTGATGCAATAAGGCAAGTAATAGATTGGACTAGAGAGAATATGGAACTTAGTGGTTTAACTGGAATTAGGTGGGTCGTTGAGGATGCTCTTAAATTTCTCCGACGTGAAGTGAAAAGAGGGAACAAATATTCAGGAGTGGTGCTCGACCCTCCAACTTGGGGGTTGGGTCCAAAAAATGAAAAATGGAAACTTGAGCAAAGCTTAGTAGAAATCGTTGAACTCGTTTCAAAAGTGGTAGAACCAAACGGATTTATTGTAATGAACACTTACTCTGGACTTCCTCCATCAACTCTTGAAACACTTTGGCGTAGGGTTCTACCAAATGCATCTACTGAATGCGGTGAGCTTTGTTTACAAGCTAGTGATGGGCATTTGCTTTCCACTGGTTCTCTCATTCGAGTCGAACTATAGCAAAATTATTTAATATGTTAAACATCGAAAGTTACGAGAAGGCAAAAAAAGTTCTTCTAGGTTTAAGACTTGCAACGGATGAGAAATGGGCAAAGCTTTGCGAAAGCAACATTAACTCCATACTCAATGATCACGCATGGTGCGAGCAGAAAGCTGCTTCTAATGCCATCAGTGTAATCACAAAATTTCCTATGCACACTGACTTAGTAGAAGCTCTTACTAAGATCGCTATTGAAGAACTCGAGCATTTCGATATGGTACTCGAAAAAATGAAGGTAAGGGGTGTGAAGCTTCAATATGAATGCAAAGACAATTACGTTGGAGAGCTATATAAGTATATGTTGAGCGAAGGTGGATCGAAAGAAAATCAGCTTGTAAGTAGAATGCTCTTTTCTGCCATGATAGAGGCAAGAAGTTGTGAGCGTTTTCGACTGTTAACCGAAAAACTTACCGATCCTGACCTGGTAGAATTTTACAGAGAATTAATGATTTCTGAGGCTCACCATTACACGACCTTTCTGAAATTTGCTAGAAAATATGGGGGCAACATCGATGTAGATGCCCGGTGGCAGAAATTTCTTGATTTCGAAGGAGAAGTAATAAAACGATACGGTATTGTAGAAACCATGCACGGTTAATCTACCCTTGTTTTTACCCCCCTATTGTCCATCTTAATCCAGCATAAGACATTCGGCCCATAATCGGCCCGTAAACAAGGCTAGCATCAAAATTCTCAAGGTCAAGTACACCGTCATTAACGCCTGCTATAGGAGACATCTGCTTAACATTTGTAAGATTTTCTACCCCTATGTACAACTCTAAATTTCCAGGAAACATTTGAGTGAATTGAAGATTTACCTGAGTAAACGAAGGTGAAACACTTGGGTGCATATTATCCATCGGCTCCATCGGCTCCATTGGGTTGTCTGGATCCATTCCCATAGTCATCCCATCTGGAACAGGTAGAGCTTGAGGCCCCACCCATTGAATAGTCGCATCAATTCTGGTCTGCTTTCCTTCTAAAGACTCTTTACTTGCATAACTCCATTGGGTAAAAGCTCTGTGCTTAGAAACATATGGATCCTGTTGCATTTCAAAACCATAACCTGAATCATAATCACCTGAAGCATAGCCTGTAACCGCATCCACCCATCTATAAGCTGCCCTTACATCCATTCTCCTGTGAAAAGACCAGTCGAATTCTAACTGAACGGTCTTTGAGCTAGATCGTGACTGGTATTCCCCAATGTTGTTAAGATTATATATACTTACTTCGTGCGGAGAGTTGTATAGGTCTACAATGATTCTATTGTCAAAATTGGTATAATACCCGTCTAAAGAAAGCGAAGCCTCTCTAGAGTTTAGTCGGAATTTAGAAACCAGGTTTAAACCTAAATTAGTTGCTACTTCTGGAGCCAAATCCTCTTGAATATCCCAGCGCCTGTTACTAGCCCAAGATCCCAATTGTTCCATAAACACATTTGCTGTTCTGAACCCCCGTCCCGCAACAAGTTTAACAGACGTCTCCTCCGCGAGTGAATAGCGAACATGCAGTCGAGGGGAGGTAAAGGCTCCATGAAGGTTGTGGTAATCTCCTCTGAGACCCGCTACGACAACCAAGCGCTCTCCAGCAGTCCAGGTATATTCAAAGAAAGCCCCTGGAACTATTTCTGTACGAGAAATCGTGTCATTTGCGGTATCCCACTCGTTGTATTCTGCTCCCCATGTACCAATCTCATTAAAATCATCATAAACAAAACTAAGTCCTGTTGTGAATTTGTGATCCGTATTATTAATTATACTTGAGAAGAGCATATTGCCTCTAAAATATTCTTCTGTTCCCACATAGCTCCTGTTGCCAAACTTGTGTTCTTGCTTATGAGTGGAGGCGAAAAATTGACTGCCAAGAGATTTCCAAGACTGTCCAGGAAAGACAAACCCTGTTTTTGCAGAGGCTTCTAATCTAGAAATTTTAGTTGCTGCTGCCCAAAACAATGTGTCTGTCTTTTCTAGATATGGTCTTAAAAGATCAAAAGGAGAATTCGAATCTGAGTAGGCCGATTTTTGACCCGCAAGCCTGTCCATTGATACCGAAGAAATTGTGTATTCACCTCGAATACCCCTATCTCCTCGGAACTTCCATTCGTTCCGTAAGACTATATCTCGCTTTAGAGGTGTGTCAAGAAACGTATCCTCATTACGGTCATTAATTGCCGTACCTAGTTCAGCATGGGTTGAAAGAGCAGTGCTCCAACGCCTGCTAACCTGATGAGAGCTAACGTGGTTCCATTCTATTCTTCTGGCATCACTTATATATAGGTTAATGTGAAGGGGCTCAGCGTTTTCAGGATTTCGCATTGCTACATTTATTTGGCCTGTAATGCTTTCGTAACCGCTAGTTACCGACCCTGTTCCTTTTGAAATAGAGATATTATCTATCCAAGGACCAGGGATAAAAGACAAGCCTTGCACAACATTTAACCCTCGTGGGCCTGGAAGGTTGTCTACAAGAAGTTGAGTGTATTTTCCATCTAGACCTAACATGCGAATCTGACGAGTTCCTGTAACAGCATCTGTAAAAGAAGCGTCCACAGAAGCGTTTGTTTCAAACGCTTCACTTAGGTTACAACAAGCAGCTTTTGCAAGTTCTTTCCTATTAAGCTGCTGAATATTTAATGGATTGAGAAGAGAAATAGAAGTCGTGGACTTTCTAGTTTCGACCTGTGCCTCATTTAACAGAACTCCCGGTTCGAGAGGTATATCTAAATAATCCCATCCTGTATAAACTAGCCCAACCGTTTCATACCCTATCATACTCACTTGAAGTGTGTCTCCAATGTCTAAAGCTGGTATTTTAAAAAACCCGAAAAGATCAGTCATCGTACCCACTGTAGTTCCTTTCCAAATCACTGTTGCTCCTGGAAGAATTTCATATACTACCTCCCCCTTGTGTTCGCCTTCTTCGTGATCATGTCCTATATGAGATTCTGGAGAAAGGACTTTCCCTTTTACATGTTTCTGCGCGTAAATATTTGGCATAACTAGCCAACTGACAATAAATACTACTAAGTATAAGAGTTTCAAAAGCTTCATGTTAATCTCTATAGTGGCAACATTTGGGTAAGGCCAAATAAACCGAGTCTGGCGCCATAAATAAGTCCGTATCGTAACCAGCCATGGCTACTGTACGCTGCAGCTGGTCGGTTGAAATTTCATTGGAGTAATATCTCAAGGTAATTTTTTCATGATGCTGATTCCATTGAGCCGATTTTACTGCATCAATCTGGAGACTCTCAAGAATTGACGTTTCACAAGAAGGACAACATCCTTTTGCTGTGAAAGTAATCGCTTCAATAGGCTTACAGCCTATAATAAAAACAGCGGCTATTCCTATAAAATGAAGGGCCGTTATTCTTGTTATTAACGTTTGGGATCCCCTGAACATTTGTGTTTTCCTGTTTTCTCTCTATAATTACAGCACTTGGAATACTGTTCATCTGATGCTTTTATCAAATCTGTGTCATGTCCAATATTGGCTGCAAGACGATGAACATCAAGGATGTCAGGAAAATGTTTTGTTTTATAAACAACGTGAAGCTGGTGTGTTTCGAGGTCGTAATCGGCAATCACTATGCCTTTAACATCATACGCCTTTTCTATACGTGTTTCACAAGATCCGCACACTCCCCCTACTTCAAAAGTTACATCTGCTTTTTTCTGAGCAGATATATTGGTGACTAAAAGTAGGTTGAAAACTAAAAATAATAAATTCTTCATAATACAAGTTTAAGGCACTATACCTTACTTCTCACTTTAGTAACAATTGTTATGAAAATTAATATTCTACTTTGATGTCAAATTTGAAGACAGAAACTCTCTGTTCATACGAGCAATATTTGTAATACTTATGCCTTTAGGGCACTCAACTTCACAAGCGCCAGTATTTGTACAGTTGCCGAAACCTTCCAAGTCCATTTGGTCTACCATACGTATAACACGCTCCTTGCTTTCAGGCTTACCCTGTGGAAGAAGAGATAACTGGCTAACCTTCGCTGATACAAAAAGCATGGCAGATGAGTTCTTACAAGTCGCTACGCAAGCTCCACAGCCTATACATGTAGCAGCGTCAAACGCATCGTCAGCATCCTGTTTAGGAATAGGAATAGCATTTGCATCTTGAGTAGCTCCTGACGTATTTACAGACACATAACCTCCAGCTTGTATAATCCTGTCAAATGAACTTCTATCAACTGTAAGGTCTTTTATTATCGGGAATGACGATGAGCGCCATGGCTCAACATGTATCGTTTCTCCGTCTTTAAATGAACGCATATGTAACTGACAAGTCGTAACGTTTCTTCCTGGTCCATGAGCTTCACCGTTAATAAACATTGAACAAGACCCACATATTCCTTCACGACAATCATGATCAAAAGCAAAAGGTGTTTTTCCGTCTCGTATTAAATTGCTATTGAGAACATCCATCATCTCGAGGAAAGACATATCTCCAGATACGTCAGACATCTGATGTGTTTCCATCGCCCCAACTGAATTAGGACCTTTCTGACGCCAAACTTTTAGAGTAATATTCATAATGATTTACTTGTAGCTGCGCTGCTTAAGCTGAATGTTTTCATAAACTAAATCTTCCTTATGAAGCTTCGCTTCAGAAGGGTTTCCTGTGTATTCCCACGCTGATACGAAGGTATAGTTTTCGTCATCGCGAAGAGCTTCTCCGTCCGCGGTTTGAGACTCTTCACGGAAGTGACCTCCACAACTTTCTTCTCTCTCAAGTGCATCTAGACACATTGCCTCTCCCAGTTCTAGGAAATCAGCTAATCGAGACGCTTTTTCCAGCTCTGTATTGAACTCATCTAATGCTCCAGGAACACAAACATTGGCGTGGAACTCCTTGCGGAGCTCTTGTATTTCAGTTATTGCTTCTTTAAGATGTTTCTCGTTACGAGCCATACCACACTTATTCCACATAATAAGCCCTAAACGTCTGTGGAAGTCTTCAACGGGAGTGTCTCCGTTGTTATTGATGAGCTTGGCTAACTCATCCTTTACTTGCTTTTCCGCTGCCTCGAATTCTGGAGAGTCCGTTGAAATTTTCCCCGTTCTGATATCGTCGGCGAGATAATCTCCAATAGTGTATGGGAGAACGAAATATCCATCGGCAAGGCCTTGCATAAGTGCAGAAGCTCCAAGACGATTAGCGCCGTGATCCGAGAAATTTGCTTCTCCTGCAGCGTATAAGCCTGGGATAGTAGTCATTAAATTGTAATCAACCCAAAGCCCGCCCATTGTATAATGTACCGCTGGATAAATCATCATAGGGGTCTCGTAAGGGTTGTCGTCTGTGATCTGTTTGTACATATCGAAGAGGTTTCCGTACTTCGACTTAATAACCTCACGGCCCAGTTCTACAATCATTTCATGTGAAGGATTGCTCATGCCTTGAGTTAAAGCAGCTGTCTTGCCGTAACGTTCGAATGCACTTGCAAAATCTAGATATACCGCATGACCTGTTTTGTTAATCCCGTAACCAGCATCACAGCGTTCCTTAGCTGCACGAGACGCAACATCACGAGGAACAAGGTTTCCGAAAGCTGGGTAACGACGCTCTAAATAGTAGTCTCTCTCGTCTTCCTTAACATCTACAGGGCGTTTGGTGCCTCTGCGAATAGCCTCCACATCTTCCATCTTCTTAGGAACCCAAATACGTCCGTCATTTCTAAGAGACTCCGACATAAGAGTTAGTTTAGACTGATAGTGACCGCTTACAGGGATGCAAGTCGGGTGGATTTGTGTGAAACAAGGGTTAGCAAATAATGAGCCCTTCTTGTGGGCTCTCCAAGCTGCCGATGCATTCGATCCCATCGCATTGGTACTTAGGTAGAATGCATTTCCATATCCGCCTGTACAAAGAACTACTGCGTGAGCACTGTGTCTTTCAATCTCACCAGTAATGAGGTTACGAGCTATAATCCCGCGGGCTTTTCCATCTACGATAACCACCTCCATCATCTCATGACGATTGAGCATCTCTACCTTGCCCTTGGAGATCTGGCGAGATAGTGCTGAGTAAGCACCCAGGAGAAGTTGCTGTCCCGTTTGGCCTTTTGCATAGAACGTACGAGATACCTGAACGCCTCCGAACGAACGGTTGTCTAAAAGACCTCCATACTCACGCGCGAACGGAACGCCTTGAGCCACACACTGGTCGATGATGCTCCCACTTACCTCAGCAAGGCGGTGGACATTTGCCTCTCGAGAGCGATAGTCTCCACCTTTTACCGTGTCGTAGAAAAGACGGTGAACTGAGTCTCCGTCATTTTGATAGTTTTTAGAAGCGTTGATACCTCCTTGAGCCGCACTTGAGTGAGCACGACGAGGAGAATCTTGGAAGCAAAGAGACTTAACATTATATCCCATTTCTGCTAGAGAAGCGGCGGCAGATGATCCTGCTAGACCCGTTCCTACAACAATAATGTCAATTAATCTTTTATTAGCGGGGTTTACAAGGCGAATATTATCCTTGTACTTGCTCCACTTCTCTGCTAGTGGTCCTTCTGGAATTTTTGAATCTAACATAGCTTAAGATTGAATCAAGAATAGATAAATAGGAAGAGAGGCAAACCCAGCGGGGATGATTATGCTAAAGGTTTTTCCTACAAAGTTGATTGCTGGCGTGTAAACAGGGTGCTCGATTCCCAGGGATTGGAACGCACTCTGAAAACCATGATTTAAATGGAAACCCATTGATATCATAGCAAAAACATATAACCCAGTCATAACACCTGCAAGGTTGTTAATTTCGGGATTAAAAAAATCAAATGTTACAGAGTGAAGATCCTTCACTCCGTTAATAATTTCTATATCTCCGAAATGCATTACATACCAAAAGTTTTGCATGTGTGAAACTATAAATACCAAAAGAATCGTCCCTAAAACCCCCATATTCCTACTCGCCCAACTTGAATTCAAATTCCCCTTATCCACCACATATTTAACTGGACGTGACTTTCGGTTTTGTATCGTAAGGACCAGTCCGTCAATAATATGAAAAATAATACTCGCATAAGTGAGATACGAAATCAGCTTAATTAGCGGATTCTTAGTCATAAATTCCGCATAGTTGTTGAATGCTTCCTGACCTTCCGGGCCTCCAACAAATAGCTGCAAATTTCCTAACAAGTGGCCTACTAAAAAAAGGCAAAGGAAGAGACCTGTTAGGGCCATGGCGTACTTCTTAGATAAAGAAGATTTTAAAATGCCTGTTTTACTCATGGTTGTTTATATAATCTCTTGTAAAGGTACATGGCGCAATTCTGCTGACCAACCAATACGCATATGGAAACAATCTAAACTGATGAGCTTTATTAAAAGGGGAGCTGCCTGTTACAACTCCCCTATATCATCACGCTTCAGTAGGTTTTTTGTCTAACATTAGAAGATCCTTTGCGACTATCTCTGTTACATAACGAGTGTTTCCTTCTTTATCGTCGTAGGTTCTATAATGAAGTCTACCTTCTATAGCTACTTCTGATCCCTTTTTCAAGTACTGACCCATGATCTGGCTCAGTGGTCCCCATGCAACTATTTCGTGCCATTGAGTTCTCTCAACTTTATCGCCTTCGTTGTCGCGGTACGATTCATTTGTCGCCACTGAAAAGTTGACTTTAGACTTGCCTTCTTCGAAGGTGATGATTTTAGGGTCTTGCCCTAATCTGCCAATTAATTGGACTTTGTTACGCAATGCGTTCATGATAAATATATTTTATTTTTATCTAATTTCCGATTCTTTCTCCACTATTTTTCACTCAATTTGTAGATGTAGGTCAATACTTTATAGTTGTTTCGAACAAGCGGTATTACCTTCGCATTCAGCTATAAAAGCACATTATGACCACAAGCAACGTTCGGGTAAGATTCGCCCCAAGTCCCACAGGGCCTCTCCACATGGGTGGAGTCAGGACAGCCCTTTACAATTACTTATTTGCTCGCGCTCATGGGGGAAAGTTCTTGTTACGCATTGAGGATACAGACCAAACTCGATATGTTGAAGGAGCTGAGGATTACGTCCGGGAGGCTCTAAATTGGTGTGGAATTGAGATTGATGAGGGTGTCGTGGCTGGGGGAGAGTTTAAGCCGTACAGACAAAGCGAAAGAAATGCCTTATATCGAGAAGCGGTTGAGTTACTTCTCATTTCTGGGCATGCGTACATGGCTTTTGATACGCCCGAAGAACTCAACGCGCTTAGGAAGCAAGCGGAATCAGAGAAGAACGTTTTTCAATATGACGCATCTAGTCGAGGAAATTTAAAAAACAGTTTATCAATGGGTGAAGAGGAGGTTGAAGCTCTTATCGAAAACGAAACTCCGTACATTATTCGTTTTAGAACCCCCGACAAAGCTGAAGACATCACTTTCACAGATGAGATAAGAGGAAAAATTTCAATTTCAAGCGCCGTTGTCGACGATAAAGTGCTTGTAAAAGCAGATGGCCTTCCAACATATCACCTCGCAAACGTAGTTGACGATTACGGAATGGAAATCTCACACGTCATAAGAGGAGAAGAATGGCTCCCAAGCGCTCCGTTACATATCATGTTATACCGAGCCTTTGGTTGGGACGCCCCTAAATTCGCCCACCTTTCCCTCATCCTCAAGCCCACTGGAAACGGAAAACTAAGCAAAAGAGATGGTGACGCAGGCGGCTTCCCCGTTTTCCCAATTGAGTGGAAAGACCCTAAAACCGGGAAGATCTCAAGCGGATACCGTGAAAGAGGATATGAGCCCGAGGCTTTCATAAATATGTTACTTATGTTGGGTTGGAATCCTGGTGATGAAAGGGAGTTGTTCACCATAGAAGAAGCGTCGAAAATTTTCTCATTAGACAAAGTTGTTAAGTCTGGCGCTCGTTTCAGTCCAGATAAAGCGCGTTGGTTTAATGAACAGTACTTGCGCGCTAAACAGCCGGCTGAACTCGTTCCTGCGTTGACTGAATTGGCAAGCTTCAATGGAATGGACTTAAATGGAGTGGCCGTAGAAGTTGTGCTAAGGTTAATGCTCGAGAGGGTGTCATTCCTGCATGAAGTGTTAGATGCAAAGTGGCTTTTCGGCGCTCCTTTAAAAGAAGATTTTGACGGAAAGATGGTTCGCAAAAAATGGAAGCCCGAGACCGTTGGATACATGACTGATTTAAAGTCAATGCTGTCTAACGTAAAACCGTTTAAGGCAGATGAAATTGAGGCTCAATTTAAATCGCATTTGAAGGAAAACGCTCTGGGCTTCGGGCAGGTTTTGCTGCCATTTCGATTGGCTTTAACTGGATCTGGTGGGGGGCCATCCATGTTTGACTTTGCAGAATTTCTGGGTTTGGAAAAAACCCTTGAAAGAATCGATTACGGAATAGGTGTTATAGAGAATATATTGTTAGAGGAATAGAAATTATGGAAGAGATTATTGAAGTAAACGGCCTGAGGTTTCATAGCTATCACGGATGTATGGCTGAAGAAACTACAATAGGAGGAGAGTACCGTGTAGATATAAAACTCGGTGTAGATATGGTAGCAAGTGGAGAGTCTGATAAACTTGAGGACACAATTGATTACTGTGCTGTCCAACAAATTACTGAGCGTGAAATGGCTATTCCGTCTAAGCTTATCGAACACATAGGAAGACGCATCGTAAAATCACTTCGTCGTGAGCTTAGATTGGTAAAATCAGTTGAGCTTAAACTCACAAAACTTTCTCCTCCCATTGAAGGGGATTGTGAATCTGTTGCCGTCGTGATGTATGGTTAGCCTGGTTTTTGCAACTCTTTTTTAAGACTAGATCTAAAGCGTCATTTCTGGGACATCCGAAGGTACGATAAGTTCTCCTGCGGTAGCGTCTATAATCTCCTGAACGGAAACTCCTGGTGCTCTTTCGATAAGGTGGAATGCACCGTCTTTGATGTCTAGAACGGCAAGGTTTGTAACCACACGTTTCACGCAACCCACGCCCGTTAATGGAAGGGAGCATGTGGGCAGAAGTTTCGATTCTCCAGCTCGATTTGTGTGCATCATTGCAACCACTATATTGTCTGCGCTCGCTACCAGATCCATCGCACCACCCATGCCTTTTACCATCTTGCCAGGAATCTTCCAATTGGCTATATCACCATTGGCACTAACTTCCATTGCCCCTAAAACTGTAAGTTGAACGTGTCTACCTCTAATCATCGCAAAAGAAGTTGCTGAGTCAAAATAAACTGCCCCTGGCATCGCAGTAATCGTTTGTTTTCCTGCGTTAATGAGGTCAGCATCCTCTGAGCCCTCTATCGGGAATGGACCCATCCCGAGAATCCCGTTTTCTGACTGGAACTCTACTTCCATCCCTTTTTGGATGTGGTTGGCTACAAGGGTTGGGATTCCTATACCAAGGTTCACATACCATCCATCTCTTACTTCCTGCGCAATTCTTGTTGCAATACCGTTTTTATCTAGCATGATATTCTATTTAAGAAGGCGAGTTAAGGGGACGAACGGTTCTTTGCTCTATTCGCTTTTCAAAGGACTGGCCTTGGAATATGCGTTGGACGAAGATGCCTGGGGTATGGATTTCATTCGGGTCGAGCTCTCCCACTGGGACGAGCTCTTCTACTTCTGCGATCGTAATTTTTCCCGCCATCGCCATCATAGGGTTGAAGTTGCGAGCGGTCGCTTTGAAAATTAGATTCCCGGCGACATCACCTTTCCACGCCTTTACAAAGGCAAAATCTGCTGTTAAAGCAGATTCTAGGATGTGTGGCTTACCGTTAAACTCTCTCACCTCCTTCCCTTCTGCTACTTCCGTACCATATCCAGCTGGAGTGTAAAAAGCTGGGATACCCGCACCACCTGCACGACATCTCTCGGCAAGTGAGCCTTGAGGGATAAGGTCTACTTCGAGTTCGCCGGATAGCATTTGGCGTTCAAACTCCTCATTCTCTCCGACATACGAAGATATCATTTTTCGAATCTGATGGCCACTCAGCAGCTTTCCCAATCCGAATCCATCGATCCCCGCATTGTTTGAAATACATGTCACCTCTTTCACCCCAAGTTTGACCAACTGCTCAATACAGTTCTCAGGTATGCCACACAATCCGAAACCGCCTAACATCAAGGTCATTCCGTCTTCTACACCGCTGCAGGCCTCTTCTACACCGCTTACTACTTTTGAAATTGACATTGTTCTAAATTAATTACACTGGCTAATTAAACAGGTCCGAATCGTCGAATCCATCAGAATCGAAGGTATGCCCTTTTATAGAGACTTGGTCTTTGCAATTTAATGTGTCAGATCCCAAGGACTCAGGCCTAACAAAATCTTCTTGTGAAAGACCTATGCTCTCATCTGCGTAAGTATCCTTCATAAAAAATCCATATATAGGTAGAGCAGTGTTCGCTCCTTGACCGTAATGAGTCGTTGAAAATCTGACTGTGGGGTCTTGCGCTCCTACCCAAACCCCAGTTACCAATTCCGGTGTAAGCCCCATAAACCACCCGTCAGTATTGTTTTGTGTTGTTCCTGTTTTTCCGCCCATAGGCGCTGTGATTCCATCGTAATCTCTTGCTTCGGAATCGTAACGAAGCCTGACGCCTGTTCCCATTCGTTTTTGGAGTTCTTCATTCCAAGCCCCGTCAACAACGCCTTTCATCATACGAACTACACGGTAGGCAGTGAGTTCATCAAGGCCTTGTCTGATATCAGGGCTGGGTTCAAAAATGGTATTCCCAAATCTATCTTCTACTCTGATTAAGATGGTGGGTTCAACGTAAACACCTCCATTTACAAGAGCAGCGTTAGCAGAAACAAGCTCTTTCAATTTGAGTTCTGCTACTCCGAGAGCGATAGAAGGAACATTGGGGATATCGCTATCAATTCCCAGGGCGTGTGCAAGTTTTATCACTCTATCAGTACCGAACGTTTTAATGAGTTTTGCTGTAACAGTATTCATTGAGTTCGCAAGGGCGTACTCGAGGGTTACTATTTCTCCATATTCTGCTTCTTCTGAAGAATTTTGTGGACACCAAATCGGGGGATCATAACCCTCTGGAAGGTCTATACAAGTCACTTGGTTAGGCAATTCGTCACAGGAATTCATCCCCATCCTAAGGGCGGTAGCGTATACGAAGGGTTTGAAGGTAGAGCCAACCTGGCGGCGGCTTTGGTCTACATTATCGTATTGAAAAAACTTATAGTCAATGCCTCCAACCCACGCTTTTATTTGGCCTGAAGAGGGTTCGATAGAAAGCAGGCCGGCATGAAGCGTTTTCTTGCGATGAATAATGCTGTCCATGGGAGACATAACCGTATCTCGTGGGCCAGAGTGGCTGAAAACCTTCATTTTTACTGGCTTATTCATGGACACTTTGAAATTCTTTTGACTTAATCCCATCCATGTGTGACCACATCCGCCTTTGTCGGGCATACACTTAAAACCTCCTGAGCCATCTTCGAAAGTATGGTCTCGGATGTAAAAAGCTGGTCTATTACAACCGGGGCAAAGCTTTCCTTTGCTTTTTTTATACCTGTCCGAATCGCGTACTGCGATGTCTATAATTGTCTGCTTCGCTTCTTGATCTATCTCCTCAAAAAACGGATAGTCTTGTTTTGGGCGGTTTTTCAGGTCTCTATCAAAAGCTGCTTGGAGCTCTCCACCTAAATGCTTAGAAACGGCATTTTCAGCATACTGTTGCATCCGACTATCAATCGTGGTGTGCACTTTTAACCCGTCTCTGTAAATATTGTACTTCGATCCATCGGCCTTACTAACAACATAAGAGTCATCGGGGTTTTTCTGCGAGAAAATTCTCTTTAATTCTGCTCGTAAACGCTCTCTAAAATATGGAGCGGCGCCCTCATCGTGGCTTACTCTTTGGTAATTTAAAGTAATCGGCCGTGCTTTGATAGAATCAAGAGATATTGGGGTAAGGAGCTCATATTTACCCATTTGGTTTAGAACAACATTCCTGCGCTTTGTAACCAATTCCATTCTGCGAAGTGGATTAAATAGGGCGCTATTCTTCAACATCCCCACTAACATCGCGCATTCTTCCACATTTAATTCCTCAACCTCTTTGTCAAAATAAATGGTCGAAGCAGATCTTATTCCCACGGCTTGATTTAGAAAGTCGTATCTATTGAGATACATCGCAATAATCTCACCCTTCGTGTAGTGGCTCTCTAACCGTGCCGCAATGATCCACTCTTTAGGTTTTTGTAAAAGCGCTCGCTCTAAAAAGCTTGTTGATTCATACTCTTCTGTAAAAAGTAGCTTTGCCAGTTGTTGCGTGATCGTTGAACCCCCTCCCCTTTTGCCTAAAAAGGCTATCGCTCTACCCAAACCGAAAAAGTCAACTCCATCATGACTGAAAAACCTTGCATCTTCTGTAGAAATTAACGCGTCTATAAGGTGCTGAGGTAAGTCTTCGAACCGAGCGTCAGATCTATTCTCGTTATAATAGCTTCCTAAGATCTTCCCGTCCATGGTATAAACCTTCGTTGCAAGATCTGTACGAGGGTTAGTGAGAGCGTCCGTGTCTGGCAGATCCCCAAGTCGAGCAATAACTACAAGAGCTAATATTCCTAAAAGTGGGCTTATTCCCACAAGGAATAATAGAGCTTTCAAATAACCAGTTCTGGCAGTATTCTTAATTGAGGTGTGTTTAGGCATGGGTATCGCTAGATACTGCAATATGCACACAACTAAATAAAATATTTAAGAATTTCACAACGTTTGTCAGCATCACATCGTGGAAAGTTATCTTTGCCGCCATGATTGCACTTATTAAAGGATTACAACTCCTACTCAGCCTCTCACTTCTTGTGGTATTACACGAGTTAGGCCACTACTTAGCAGCCCGTTACTTCAAAACTAGAGTAGAGAAATTCTACCTGTTTATGAATCCTGGATTTTCTCTTTTCAAGAAACAAATTGGAGACACCGAATGGGGGATCGGTTGGCTGCCTTTAGGTGGTTACGTAAAAATAAGCGGAATGATAGACGAGAGCATGGACAAGGAGCAAATGGCTAAGCCGGCTGAACCTTGGGAGTTTCGATCTAAACCGGCATGGCAAAGGCTCATTATTATGCTTGGCGGAATAATCGTGAATCTAATTGTAGGGTTTTTGATTTACAGTATGATATTGCTGGTTTGGGGTCAAACTGTTTTGCCTAACAAATACGCAATTGATATTGATCCACGTCTTGAGCTGTTGGGTTTTCAAAGTGGAGATCATATCATTTCTTTTAACGGAGAAGAGCTTGAAACCTTTAGAGATGTAAGAACAACCGCATTCTTTGAACCAGTAACCGAGGCGATAATTAAAAGAAATGGTGTAGAGAAGGAGCTTTCTTTTAAAACAGAATTGGGACAGGTGCTACTTGATGAGGGAATACGCAGACCCTTTTCTCTACAAGTTCCTCCAGTAATTAAAAGTGTTAACTCTGATTCAAGGGCTGAAGAGGCTGGACTAGTAGCCGGAGATTTAATTCTTGGGGTTAATGATAATCTGGTTTTCTCACAACAGCAGACCGTAAATACTTTTCAGGGTTACCCCAATTCTCCCGTTGTAGTCCATATAGAGCGTGATAGAGAAAAACTCTCTTTGCCTGTAATGACTGACAGCTTAGGGCATATCGGTTTTACAATGGAAAGCCCGGCTAGTTTTTCGGAGATGTTTGTTCAGGAAAAAATAGAATACGGTGCCTTAGATGCTTTGGTAAATGGGTTTTTTATGGCGGGAACTACTTTACAGGAGTATGCCCTTTCTCTTCGATTTTTAGCTTCTAAATCTGGCGCATCACAAGTGGGATCGTTAATTACATTTGGTAGCATCTTCGACGGAAGTTGGGATTGGTTAGTCTTCTGGAGAAACACCGCTTTCTTATCGTTAATACTTGCCTTTATGAACCTTTTGCCTATCCCCGCTTTAGATGGTGGGCATGTTGTGTTCTTACTTTATGAGATTGTCGTGGGGAAGCCCGCTCCAGATAAAATCATGGAAATAGCGCAGGTAATCGGGATTACACTGTTACTTGGGTTAATGGTTTTTGCGTTAGGGAACGATTTTTGGCGACTCTTTACCGGTGGGTTTGGCTAAATTCTTATCTTGTGTGCTATGCTCAATAATGTGTTTGAAGTTTTTACAATTGAGGATATAGGTGCCTTTTCAC
>JABISU010000053.1 GCA_018700255.1 Flavobacteriales bacterium
AAATTATTTGCAAAAAGAAGTTGAAATAAAAAGGTGGAAAGCATTAATTCCAGCAGTTATAGGGCTTGGGGTGATTTATTATTTCTACAGTGAGGACTTGAAGAGTTTTGGGGTGGGTGATGTAAAATTGAGTTCGAGAGCAGCGCTAGCTTTTGCTGGAGCGGTAGGGTTGCTTGTAATTCGGGATCTTGCATATATGGCTAGAGTGAAAATTCTGTCTATGGGAGAATTTAGTTGGCGAAGTTCGCTGAATGTAGTACTCCTTTGGGAGTTTGCATCGGCCATTACTCCCTCAGTGATAGGTGGGAGCCCCATCGCAATTTACCTTATGAAGCGCGAAGGAATGACACTTGGCCGTAGCGTTTCAACTGTGCTCGCTACATCTTTGATGGATGAGTTTTTTTACGTTTTAGTTGTTCCTCTACTCATAATTATAATAGGAACGGATGCTTTTATCCCCGGGGGGTTGAGCAATACTGCGGAGATGGGGTTGAAGGTGATGTTTTTTACAGGGTACGGAATACACTGTGCCATCATGATTTTAATACTATTAGTTTTGTTTATAGCTCCGAACTCCACAAGGAATGCGATTTTGCGGATTTTCAGGTTACCTGGGTTAAAAAGATGGGAATTGAACGTTGAAAAAGTAACCCAGGAATGGATGCTAGCTTCGGATAGCTTTAAAGGGGCGACACTAGGGATGTGGTTAAAAACATTGGGTGTGACTTGCGTGAGTTGGACAGCACGGTTTTTAATACTTAATGCAGTTCTATACATCTTCTTCAACACGGTACAGAACTTAGAAGTCTTCGCTCGTCAGCTCTCGCTATGGATAGCTATGTTAGTGAGCCCTACACCTGGAGCTTCGGGAATTGCAGAATTTTCTATGCCTGTATTTATGCAGGGAGTAGCAGTTGTTGGGGGGGCTACAGTATTGATTTGGCGTATACTAACCTACTACATATACTTAATAATCGGTTCTTTATTACTACCTGGATGGATTGTGCGTACGGGTAAGAAAATATATTAACTTTACTGACCACTAACGAAAATTTGAAAAGATGTCTGACGGAATAGGAAAAGGAACGAGAGCGGTACATGCCGGGGTAAAACACGATGCTTCTACAGGTGCTATTATGACTCCCGTTTATTTAACTTCTACTTATGTCCAAACCAAAGTAGGCGAGCACAAAGGTTATGAGTATTCTCGTACTCAAAACCCCACTCGACACGCCCTTGAAAATGCTTTTGCAGAGCTAGAAGGAGCGAATCACGGTCTGGCATTTGCTTCTGGGCTTGCGGCGATGGACAACCTTCTGAAATTACTTAAACCAGGAGATGAAGTGATCTCTACGAACGACCTTTATGGCGGAAGCTATAGATTGTTCACGACAATTTTTGCTAACTACGGAATTAAATTTCATTTTGTAAATCTCGACAATTGTGAAACTTCATTATCTGAAATGGTAAATGAAAACACGAGGATGATTTGGATAGAAACGCCTACAAATCCTATGATGCAAATCACAGATGTACAGGCCGTTGTTAATTTTGTAAAGGGCAAGGAAATCCTTGTATGTGTGGACAATACTTTCGCTACTCCAATGCTTCAGCAACCACTATCTCAGGGTGCAGATGTGGTGATGCATTCTGTAACCAAATATCTAGGAGGTCATTCAGATGTCGTTATGGGCTGCCTTATGGTTAACGATGATGAGCTAAATGAAAAACTGCGCACACTACAAAATTCGTGCGGTGGTGTACCTGGCCCTATGGATTGTTTCCTCGTCATTCGTGGAATTAAAACCCTACATCTTAGAATGGCTCGCCATTGCGAAAACGGCAGGGCTGTAGTAGAATATTTAAAGACGAATGATAAAGTAGAGAAAATCTATTGGCCTGGCCTGGAAAGTCATCCCGGATACGAAATAGCCTCTCGTCAAATGTCTGATTTTGGAGGTATGGTAGCTTTTACTCTCAAAGGCGACTCAATAGCTTCAGCAAATAAATTTGTTGAATCTACAAATATATTCACCTTAGCGGAATCTCTTGGAGGAGTAGAATCATTAATAGGACACCCAGCTTCTATGACTCACGCCTCTATTCCTAAGGAAATTAGAGAAAAAGTGGGAATAACGGATGGACTTATACGACTCAGTTTAGGTGTCGAAGATGCCGTAGATCTTATAGAAGACCTTCAATTCGCTTTCAAAGAAATTTTAGATGATCACTAGTAATGCTACCCCTGAACATCACGCAATTGTAGGTGCAGGCCTAGTCGGAAGTTTACTTGGACTTATGCTCGCACAACGTGGATATAAAGTCACTATCTATGATCGTCGATCCGACCCGAGAAATAGCAAAGCACTTGAAGGTCGTTCAATTAATCTCGCACTTAGTGATAGAGGCTGGAAAGCACTCGAAAAGGCTGGTGTAGCTGACAGAGTTCGTAAAATTGCTCTCCCGATAAAAGGTCGCCGAATACACGACCACTCTGGGAATGAAACATTTCAACTTTACGGAGTGGGAGATCAGTGTATATACTCTGTTTCTCGATCAGGTCTCAACCTGATATTAGTGGAAGCCTCAGAAGAAAACCCATCTCTGGAAATAAAATTCGACCATGAAAGTACAGGTTACAAAATTGCCGATAAAGGCGAAGTATCAGGTGTAAAATTGTATTTCAAAAATCGAAATGCAATCCTGCACGATAGAATTTTCGGTGCCGATGGTGTATTCAGTGTCATACGTGAAAATATGACTCATACAAACCGCTTTGACTACTCACAGGAATATCTTCCACATGGGTATAAGGAAATTACTATGAGCCCTAACACGGATGGAGGGTATAGAATGTCGGAGGACGGGCTACATATTTGGCCTCGTGGAAAGTTCATGTTTATGGCGCTCCCTAATCCGGGTGGTAGCTTTACGTGCACACTTTTCGCGCCTTATGAAGGAGAGGAGTCATTCGAAAACATCAAGTCTGATGAAGACGTACGTGCGTTCTTCAATCGACATTTCCCTGACGCAATTCCTCACCTACCTAAACTTATTCAAGACTGGAATACAAACCCCGTAAGTTCTCTATGTTGTGTAAAATGCCATCCCTGGAATATCAATTCCCGAGTAGTCATTATTGGAGATGCTGCGCATGCAATAGTGCCTTTCTTCGGACAGGGTATGAATTCTGGATTCGAAGATTGTACAATTCTTAGTTCACTAATAGACGAAGCTGTTCCAACATCAGAAGCTGATTGGAAATCACTTTTCGAAGAGTATACTAGACTAAGAAAGCCTGCCGGTGATGCTATATTAGACTTAGCGCTCCATAACTATATAGTTATGCGTGATAAAACTGCCGACCCTAAGTTCCTTTTACAAAAACGTATAGAAGCTCGAATCGCAGCTGCACATAGAGATCGCTGGAAACCTCTTTATACATTAGTAACGTTTAGTCATATACCATACGCTGAGGCGTTGGCAAAAGGTGAAGTACAACAGGCAGTAATGAATGAAATCATGGCTTCACCCAACATTTCAGAAAAATGGGAAAGTGACGAAATCGTTGAGCGCGCCATTAAGCTTCTCGACGATTACGAATCTGGTATCTTCACTATCGAGCGCCCCGCCTCCTTATTAAGCGCTGATGCTTAAGCAATTAGTTTTTTTGGGCTTTGTTTTTACATCGCTAGTTTTTAGAACTTTTGCCCAAAACTCTTTCTTCTCTAATACCCTCTCAGACTACCGATCATCAGGATGGACTCTTTCCATTGGGGGTTCTGGGCTTGGAGGTTCGAATTCTCCTTTCAACGAAGAGTGGATTATCGCAAACTCGACTTCTGGAACTGTCGACACTTTGTATTCAGGGACTTGGACTCCCCAGGGAGGATTTCATTTATCTGGAGGAATAGGGCGAGTTTTTATTGCTAAGAATCCAATTCTTGCCGATAGGTTCTCTATAAACATAATCGGATCTAAACGTACAATAACAGAAACTTTCGAAGGAGTAATAGATGGGCAAGATAGTATTGTTGTAGGAGCCGGAAGCGCCTTAAATATTGGCGTATTTGTTGATGCTCTTAGAGCTATTACTCTAACTAAGAAAGTTTTTTTAGAAGTGGGGATAGGTGGAGGATACAGAGTTGACTTCTCTTCTGAATTTGACTTTGAAACATCCACTCCCCTTTCAGTATTGGAAGGAGATATGTCTCCTTTTTCCGGTTGCTTTGAATTTATCGTGGGCGGAGGATTAATGATGAAACGAGGGAAATTGATAAGAGTTGAATTTGCAGCGGACATACTTCAACTAGCTCCCATAAACTCCACAGCTAAACTGCCTTGGAGAGTGGGGAATTATAGGCCCTATCGGGCAATGATAAGTTGGGATTTGTTTGGCTTAAAGCCCATAAAGCCTGAGGGTTCTTGTGCTGCCCCAACTCATTCTGAGAAATCTAAAGAGCTCTTTGGGAAGAAAATGCGAGGGTGGGGAAAAGCAAAGAGCAAAAGGAATAATAAGGACTGATTAAAACTACCCTTCACATAATTCCACCAGTACTTTTGCGGTATCAGAAGGGTGAAGGAAGGCTATTCTTTTTCCATCAGCACCGTCTTTGGGGCCGCTTATGCATCGGTACCCTTTAGATTCTAATTCTGCGATTTCTCCTTCTAAATCATCGACGTAAAATGCTATGTGGTGAAGGCCCTCTCCACGCTTTGAGATATGTCTAGCTATGGGGCCGTCTTCCGATGTGGATTGAAGGAGCTCGATTTTAGACTCGCCTGTTTTGAAAAAAGAAGTCACGACTCCCTCAGACGGTACCTTTTCCCTTTTATACGGCGTGGTACCAAGAACATCTGTAAAGATCTTTTCAGCTGCGTCTAAATCCGCTACTGCTATTCCAAGGTGATCTATTTTCTTCATATGAGTAATTTCTTCGTAAGCGTAAAGTTATACCTTTGCCGCCATGAATCTATCACTCAAAGGACAACACGCATTAGTGTGTGGAGCATCACAAGGAATCGGGCTGGCGGCAGCGAGAGAACTGGCGGAGTTAGGAGCTAAAGTAACACTGATGGCACGCAACTCCGAAAAATTAAAGGTAGCCATACAAAGTCTAGCTGAAGGCGATCATGAGGGTCATGGATATGTTGTGGCAGATTTCAGCAACCACAAAGATGTAAGTGAGGTAGCTCTTAACTTAACGGCTGGTTCGAATATAGACATACTAGTAAATAACTCCGGAGGGCCTAAAGGGGGAGCTATCTCAGAGGCAGAAATAGAGGAGTTTACAAATACATTTGAGCAGCACTTACTTTGCAATCATGTTCTTGCTCAAGCTGTACTTCCTGGGATGAGAGAGAGAGGTCATGGCAGGATTATTAATGTGATCAGTACTTCTGTTAAAGCTCCACTAAACGGGCTTGGGGTGTCGAATACGATAAGAGGGGCAGTGGCGAATTGGTCTAAAACATTAGCTAACGAAGAGGGAAAGCACGGGATAAGGGTAAATAACGTGTTACCAGGAGCTACGAATACCGGTAGGTTGAAAAGTATTATCGAAGCGAAGGCTTTGAAGGGTGGAACATCAACCGAGGAAATTCAGAAAAAAATGACGGGGGCTGTGCCAGCTGGAAGGTTTGGTGAGCCCCATGAGATCGGCGGTGTTATTGCATTTTTATGCACACCTGCAGCTGACTACATAAGTGGTATTAACGTGCCAGTTGATGGGGGGCGAACAGCATCACTTTAAAAGAACTTTAGATTATCTTTGCAGCACAAAGCGTAAATAGAAACGTTAAAAATTAGACCATGCAGGAACGTATTGATGCATTTATGGCTCAAGTCGCTAAATCAAATGCAAACGAACCAGAATTTCTACAAGCTGTCCAAGAGGTAGCTGAAACAGTAATCCCATTTATAGCTAAAAACCCAAAATACTCTGACGCGAAGGTGTTAGAGCGCATGGTAGAGCCCGAGAGAACAGTCATGTTCCGTGTGGCTTGGACTGACGATAATGGTGATGTACAGGTTAATCGTGGATACCGCGTTGAGTTTAACTCTGCAATTGGACCTTACAAGGGTGGACTAAGATTTCACCCCAGTGTGAACCTCAGCATTTTGAAATTCCTTGGATTCGAGCAAGTCTTTAAAAATTCTCTTACAACACTTCCACTTGGTGGAGGTAAAGGGGGTTCTGACTTTAATCCTAAGGGCAAGTCTGACAATGAAGTGATGCGGTTTTGCCAAAGCTTTATGACTGAGCTTTCAAGACATATAGGTGCTAACACTGACGTGCCTGCTGGGGATATCGGTGTTGGAGGACGTGAGATCGGATACCTGTTCGGTCAGTATAAGCGTATTCGCAACGAATTTGTTGGCGTGCTTACTGGAAAAGGCATTAACTACGGTGGTTCACTTATCCGACCAGAAGCTACAGGCTACGGAGCTGTTTACTTTGCTCAGGAGATGCTGGCTACCCGTGGAGAGAAGCTGTTAAGTAAGACTGTCATTATTTCAGGCTCTGGAAATGTAGCTCAATTTGCTGCTCAGAAATGTATAGAATTAGGAGCGAAAGTGGTAACTCTTTCTGACTCAAAAGGATACATCCACGATCCAGAGGGGATTACTCAAGAAAAGTTAGAGTGGGTAATGGGCCTTAAAAACGTTCGCAGAGGACGTATATCAGAATACGAATCTCAATTCCCAGGAAGCACTTTCTACGAAGGAGCTCGCCCTTGGAGCGTTGCTTGTGACGTGGCTCTTCCGTGTGCTACTCAGAACGAAGTAAATGAGACTGATGCAAAAGCTCTCATAACAAACAATTGTATTTGTGTAGCTGAGGGAGCTAATATGCCATGTGATCCTGAAGCCGTAGAAACTCTGCAATCAGGAGGAATACTATTCGCTCCAGGAAAAGCATCTAACGCAGGTGGAGTGGCTACTTCTGGACTAGAGATGTCTCAAAACAATATGCGTCTTTCTTGGACTGCAGAAGAAGTTGACGGAAAGCTACACAATATCATGAAAGACATCCACTCACAATGCGTGGAGTATGGTACTGATGAGGACGGTACAGTTGACTACGTACGTGGTGCTAATATCGCAGGATTTGTAAAAGTTGCTGACGCTATGCTAGACCAAGGAGTTGTATAATTAACCATCGATTGATATAGCTCTAATAATAAATTAAACTTATAAATAATGATTACAGGATTTATGCACCTTCACTCCGTACTTAGATGGGTAGTTCTAACTCTTTTAATTGTTACTTTTATTAAAGCTGCTATCGGAATGTTAAAGGAGTCTAAGGACTTTACATCTCAAGCTAAGCTTGGTTTGTTCACTATGATAGCTATGCATATTCAGCTTGTATTAGGACTGACTTTACTTTTAGATGGCCACTGGGCTGAGTACTCTTTAGAAGGAATGACGAGATTCTTTATGATGGAGCACACTCCTGTGATGATTCTAGCAATAATTCTAGGAACACTTGGACACTTGCTTTCTAAGCGCGCTAACTCTGTGGCTGCTAAATTCAAAAAGCAAGTGATTTTCTTTGGTATTGCGCTCTTATTGGTTTTCGGTATGATACCTTGGCCTTTTATGCGTAATTTCAGTGAAGTATTCGGTTGGATTTGAAATATCGTAGCAAATATTTACCTTTTCTACTTTTAGGATTTTTACTGTCGTTTATTATTCTCCCTTCTTGCCAGAACCCAGCGGTGATTGATCAAGTTGAGCTCCATGATCTGTCTACCTTAAACGAGAATTCTCAAACAAATACTAAAGAAATAGAGCAGATATACAAATATAAATGCTCTATTTGTCATGGCAAACAAGGAGTCTCAGTAATTATAGGAGCTCCTGATTTAGTTTCATCTAAGCTGAGTTTTGAAGAGAGAGTCGCTATAATTCTATCTGGTCGCGGAACTATGCCTCCCCAAAAAGATGTGCTCGATATGCCTACAATTAGAGGTCTAGCTGTTTTTATTGATCGCTTTGAATAATCGAAAATATGGCTAAGAGCAAAACAATCAGCACTTCTATAGATAAGGAAACCTGTATCCTTGTGGGTCTTGCTACTCAAAACCAAACCCGTGAGCAACTTGCTGAATATTTAGAAGAGCTTGCTTTTTTAGTTAGCACGGCTGATGCAGTTACAAAAAAAACTTTTATTCAGTCACTTACAAAACCAGATGCAAAAACATTTATCGGTTCTGGTAAGCTTCAAGAAATAAAAGAATATGTCAACGCTGAAAGGATAGACATGATCGTGTTTGATGATGAATTAAGTGGTTCTCAACTACGGAATATTGAGAAAGAGATTGAGAATGTGAAAATAATGGATAGACCTAATTTAATTCTTGATATTTTCGCTCAAAGAGCACGTACAGCCCACGCTAAAACCCAGGTAGAATTAGCCCAATATCAATACCTACTTCCTCGTCTTACAAATATGTGGACCCACCTTCAAAAGCAAAAAGGAGGTATAGGAATGAAGGGTCCTGGTGAGAAGGAAATCGAGACAGATAGAAGAATAATTCGCGATAGGATTTCGCTTCTAAAAAAGGATCTAGCCGCGATAGATAAGCAGATGGCAACGCAGAGAAGCAATCGAGGGGCGCTTATTCGAGTGGCTCTTGTGGGTTATACAAACGCAGGCAAAAGTACACTTATGACAGCTTTGTCAAAAAGTGATGTCTTTGCCGAGGATAAGCTTTTCGCTACCTTAGACACGACGGTCCGCAAGGTGGTAGTGGGTAATCTACCGTTTTTATTGAGCGATACGGTAGGGTTCATTCGAAAGCTACCCACTCAACTTATTGAGAGTTTTAAATCAACCCTCGATGAAACACGTGAAAGTGACTTCCTTATTCATGTTATCGACGTAAGTCATCCTCAATTTGAAGACCAACTCGCAGTAGTTGAACGCACCCTTACGGAAATTAAAACTACCGACAAGCCTACTTTACTGTTATTTAATAAAATAGATGCTCTTACAGATCCTGAAGGCGATAGATCACCTGAAGAACTTGTTGAGGGGTTGAAGGAAAGGTTTGAGAAAGACGGAAATGATGTTGTATTTATGAGTGCAATGCGTAAGGATGATGTCACAACACTTCGCAGTCTGTTATATGAGAGGGTAAAGGAACTTCA
>JABISU010000052.1 GCA_018700255.1 Flavobacteriales bacterium
CAACATGGCTCGTACTAATTTTGAGCAATTGCTCGAAGCCGGATCTCACTTCGGCCACCTAAAGCGCAAGTGGAACCCACACATGGCGCCTTACATCTTCACTGAGAAGAAAGGAATCCACATTATTGATTTGCATAAAAGCATCGTTAAGATTGACGAAGCTGCAGCCGCAATGAAACAAATTGCTAAGAGCGGAAAGAAAATTCTTTTTGTTTCTACAAAGAAACAAGGTCAAGACATCGTTTCTACTCATGCAAAGGCTATAGGCATGCCATACATCACTGAGCGTTGGTCAGGGGGTATGCTTACCAACTTCGGAACTATTCGTAAGGCTATTCGTAAGATGACTCAGATTGATAAGATGGAAGCGGATGGTACGCTTGCTATTCTATCTAAGCGTGAACGTCTTCAAGTTAGCCGTCAAAGAGAGAAGCTAGATAAAGTTTTAGGATCTATTGCTGATATGACTAGACTTCCAACTGCGATATTCATTGTTGATGTTAGGAAAGAGCATATCGCTTTAGCAGAGGCAAAGAAGCTTAATATTCCAGTGTTTGCTATTGTTGATACAAACAGCGATCCTCGTCCAGTTGATTTTGTTATTCCAGCTAACGATGATGCATCAAAGTCAATCGACCTCATTACTCGGACACTTGCGGAAGCTGTAGCTGAAGGTTTAAACGAGCGTAAAGAAGAAAAAGATGAAGCTGATGCACAAGCGGAAGCTATGAAAATTGCCAAAGCGAAAGAGGAGGCTGATAAATTAGAAGCTGCTGCTAAATTAGAGGAGGCTTCTGAATCAGAAGATTCTTCTTCTAAAGAGGAAGAAAAGGCTGATAAGACAACCAAACCTAGGGCTAAAAGACCGACGATTAAAAAGTCTGCTGCTAAGGAGCCTGCTGCTAAGGAGCCTGCTGCTGAAGAGAAAAAAGATTAATTACCACCACCACTTTTTACAGATAATATCATGAGCATAACTGCTGCTGAAGTAAAAGCGCTTCGTACACAAACAGGCGCTGGGATGATGGATTGCAAAAGAGCACTCGAAGAATCCGAAGGAAATACCGAAAAAGCTGTCGAAATCCTTCGACTCAAAGGCCAGAAAGTTGCTGCTAAGCGTAGTGACCGTGAAGCAAGTGAAGGAGTAATTCTTTCAGGCGTTAGCAAAGACGGAAAGACAGGTATTGTAATGTCATTAAACTGTGAGACTGACTTTGTTGCACAGAATGCTGACTTCATCTCTTTAACCCAAACTTTAATTGACCTTGCTATTACTGATAGCTGTGAGTCTAAGGATGACCTTCTTGCAAAGAACTTCCCTGGATCTGACATCACCGTTGCGGATAGAATCATTGATGAAACCGGAAAAATTGGAGAGCTCATAGAAATTGGTGGATTTAATGTATCCAAGGGAGAAACTGTAGCTTCATATATACACCCTGGAAACCGTTTAGCTACAGTAGTTGGATTTAGTGGATCAGTAGATGCTGGAGTTGGGCGCGATGTTGCCATGCAGGCAGCTGCGATGGCTCCTGTTGCAGTTGATCAATCACAAATTCCAGAGGACCTAATTGCTAAAGAGACGGAAATCGCAAGAGATTTAGCTATCCAAGAAGGTAAGCCAGCTGAATTGGCTGAGAAGATTGCTATTGGACGTCTTAATAAATGGTATAAAGAAGTAACACTTGTAAATCAGCCATTCATTAAGGACAACAAGCAAACAGTTTCTCAATATGTGGCTTCTACTTGCCCAGGGGCAAAGATTGAAAGTTTCAGCCGTATCGCTTTAGGCTAATAAATATCAGTTAGAGCCCGCTTTAATAATAACTAAACTTAAAGAAGGACCCTACTGCGTCCTTCTTTTGTTTGTAGAGTATTTTCTTTGACCGATATTGCGCTTGCAATGAAGTACAAAAGAATCCTTCTTAAGCTGAGTGGAGAATCTCTCATGGGAGAAAAGCAATTCGGCATCGATAATGAAAGACTTGCAGTTTATGCGAGTGAAATTCAAGCTTTAGTAAATACTGGTGTAGAAGTTGCTATCGTTATAGGCGGGGGCAATATTTTTAGAGGGGTTCAAGCTGAAGAAGGCGGCATGGAACGTACTCAAGGAGATTATATGGGCATGTTAGCAACTGTTATCAATGCCATGGCTCTACAAAGTTCTTTAGAACAAATTGGAGTGGACACACGTTTGCAAACAGCAATTGAAATTAAGCAAATAGCGGAGTCATTTATTCGTAGAAGAGCTCTTCGACACCTTGAAAAAGGCAGAGTAGTCATATTTGGCGCTGGAACAGGAAATCCATTTTTCACAACAGATTCAGCCGCCGCTTTAAGAGCCGTAGAAATAGATGCGGATGTGATTTTAAAAGGCACAAGAGTGGATGGGATTTATACATCGGATCCAGAGAAAGACCCTTCTGCGACTAAGTATGATGAAATAAGTTTTGAAGAGATTTTCGAAAAAGGACTTAAAGTAATGGACATGACAGCTTTCACCCTATGCAACGAAAACAACGTTCCTATTGTTGTTTTTGATATGAATATATCAGGAAACCTACTTAGAGTTGCAAAAGGAGAGAAAGTAGGTACTATAGTCAATTAGTACAGGCAAGTTAATAAAGAAGGATATGCAAGAAGCTATAGATATGGCGCTAGAAGAGGCCAAAGACTTAATGGACAAAGCAATGGATCGCTTGACAGGAGAGCTCAGAAAAGTTAGAGCAGGAAAAGCTCACCCAGCTATGTTAGATAGCGTTAAGATTGACTATTACGGCACTATGACACCGATAAATCAGGTTGCAAACGTGAATTCTACAGACGCTAGAACTATTGTTGTTCAGCCTTGGGAAAAGCCGATGCTTGATCCAATTGCTACTGGCATAATCAACGCTAATCTGGGATTAAACCCTATGAGCAATGGTGAAGTTCTAATTATCAATGTACCACCTCTTACAGAGGAAAGGCGAGTTGAACTTTTCAAACGAGCTAGGAGCGAAGGAGAGGCTGCGAGAGTTTCTATACGGAATGCTCGTAAAGACGCTAATGATTTGCTTAAATCAGCTAAGGAAGAGGGTCTTAGTGAGGACATGCATAAGACAGGGGAGTCACAAGTGCAGGATTTGACTAACTCCTACACAAAGAAGATAGAGGAGATGCTAGATGCAAAAGAGAATGATATAATGACAATCTGAATATTTCAGATTCTAAACAAAAGCTATAGACCTTAAAATTCTAAGGCGAAAGCTCGCGCCTCTGTGTCTGATGCTAGATGAGCTTCTAGATCTGGTTTTGATTGATAGCTAACCCGACTAAGGGCGTATTCGACAACATCAGGAAGCTGTGCAAATGCGATTTCATCATTAAGAAAACGAGCTACAGCGACTTCATTTGCTGCATTGAGAACAGCAGGAGCATTACCTTCTTTTGCCAAGGCGTCAAATGCGAGATTGAGGTTGCGGAACGCTTTAAAATCAGGCTTTTCAAATGTAAGAGAGGGGTAGTCTAAAAAGTCGAAACGAGGAAAGGTATTCTTAAGTCTTCTAGGGTAGGTGAGGGCGTATTGAATAGGGAGCTTCATATCTGGGAGCCCCATTTGAGCCTTCATAGATCCATCTTCGAATTGAACAATACTGTGAATGATTGATTGTGGGTGCACAATTATATCTATTTGGTCTTTGTTAAGATTGAACAACCACTTAGCCTCAATAACCTCAAGACCTTTGTTCATCATAGATGCAGAATCTATGGTGATTTTAGCCCCCATATTCCAGTTCGGATGCTTAAGTGCGTCTGCCTTAGTTACACTTGCAAGCATCTCAGAGCTGAATCCGCGGAACGGACCACCTGATGCTGTAAGAACGATTTTTTCAATGGAATTGTGAAATTCACCAGCAATGCATTGATAAATGGCACTATGCTCTGAATCGACGGGGTGGATATCAACCCCGGCTTTACGAGCTTCGGCTGTTACAAGTTCGCCTGCGACGACCATGGTCTCTTTGTTAGCTAGAGCGATGTGTTTACCAGCTTTGATTGCACTAAGGGTAGGACGTAATCCTGCGGCGCCGACAAGGGCGGTTAGCACCATATCAACACCCTCCATCTCTACCACTTGGACGAGAGCTTCATCTCCACAGTAGACCTTAATTCCTTCGTCAAATAGGGTGTTAAAGACTTTATCTCTGAGCGAAGGTTCAGCAATAACTACGGCGTTAGGCTTAAACTCTAGAGCTTGTTTAATCAAAAGATCTGCATTTCTTCCTGCAGAAAGGACTTCTACATGTAGGAATTCAGACTGCTCGCGTATTACGTCGAGGGCTTGGGTGCCTATAGAGCCAGTTGAGCCGAGTATTGCTATACCGCGAGTTGGAGCCATTGAATCTGTTGACTTCATAGGAATCCGCACTCAAGCTTTGCTTCCTCGCTCATCATATCCTGAGTCCAAGGAGGATCGAAAACGATATCAACCTTTGCGCTCTTGACTCCATCCATTGCCGCTACTTTATCCTCTACATCTTTAGGCATACTTTCTGCCACTGGACAGTTAGGTGATGTTAGAGTCATGTCGATTAAAACCAAGCCCTCATCGGAAATCTTCACTTCGTATATAAGGCCTAATTCGTAAATATCTACGGGAATTTCAGGGTCGAAAATAGTTTTTAAGACTTCGATAATTTGATCTGTAGAGGGGGTGGCCATTTCTAGTAATTGAATTGTTTGATTAGAATTGCTCAGGTTTCATTTGCGGGAAGAGTAGAACTTCTTGAATAGAGGTTTGGTTTGTAAGCATCATAACAAGCCGATCAACACCAATACCTACACCGCTTGTCGGAGGCATACCAAACTCTAGTGAGCGCAGAAAATCCTGATCGATGAACATTGCTTCATCGTCACCTCGCTCAGCAAGCTTAGCCTGAGCCTCGAAACGCTCAAGTTGGTCGACAGGGTCATTCAACTCCGAGTAAGCGTTGGCAACCTCAGTACCATTTATGAAAAGCTCGAAACGCTCAGTATAACCGGGTTTGTCACGGTGCGTTTTTGTGAGTGGAGACATGTCAACGGGGTAGTCCGTGATGAATGTCGGTTGGATATACCGGTGTTCGCACTTCTCGCCGAAAAGCTCATCAATGAGTTTTCCACGCCCCATAGAAGCGTCAACTTCAATTCCAAGTGTTTTACAAGCATTTCTAAGCCCATCTTCATCAAGGTTGTCAATGTCAAAAGAAGTATACTCCAGGATAGCATCACGCATAGTTACACGTGCGTATGGAGGCATGAAATCTATTTCTTGATCCGCTAAAACAATCTTAGATTTACCATGGACTGACTTTGCTACGTCACCTAGTAGGTTCTCCATCGTCTTCATCATCCAGTTGTAATCCTTGTAAGCAACATAGAGTTCGAGAATTGTAAATTCAGGATTGTGCGTTCTATCCATACCCTCATTTCTGAAGTTCCGAGAGAACTCATAAACACCCTCGAACCCACCAACTATGAGTTTTTTTAGGTATAGTTCATTCGAAATTCTAAGGTAAAGGGGTATGTCAAGTGCGTTGTGGTGAGTTGAGAAAGGACGAGCGGCAGCTCCTCCGGGTATAGCCTGCAAAACAGGAGTATCAACCTCAAGCCAACCCTCGTTATCGAAAGCCTCTCTCATAGTTCTAATGATCTTACTTCTGGCTATAAACGTATCCTTCACCTTGTCATTTACGCAGAGGTCAACGTAACGCATCCTGTACCTAAGCTCTGGATCAGAGAAAGCGTCGTGCACATTTCCCTCCTCATCAGTCTTCACGGCTGGAAGAGGGCGGATAGCTTTTGAAAGGACTTTGAATTCGAGAACTTTCACAGAAGGCTCACCCACTTTCGTAAGAAAGGTTACTCCTTTCACTCCAATAAAGTCACCTCTGTCGAGGAGCTTTTTAAAGACTGAATTGTAAAGAGTTTTATCCTCACCAGGACAAATCTCG
>JABISU010000112.1 GCA_018700255.1 Flavobacteriales bacterium
CTTCAATGTGGTATCGTAGGTCTTCCTAATGTAGGAAAGTCAACACTTTTTAATTGTCTTTCAAATGCAAAGGCTCAAAGTGCAAATTTCCCATTCTGCACTATAGAGCCTAACTTGGGTATTATTACTGTTCCAGATCCTAGATTAAATAAACTGGCAGAGTTGGTTCAGCCACAAAACGTCTTGCCCACTACGGTTGAAATTGTTGATATAGCAGGACTTGTTAAAGGTGCAAGCAAAGGGGAGGGACTAGGTAATAAGTTTTTAGGAAACATTAGAACCACTGACGCAATACTTCATGTTCTAAGATGTTTTGATGACGATAATATCATTCACGTTGATGTTACTGTAGATCCTATTCGAGATAAAGAAGTCATCGATATGGAACTACAACTCAAGGATCTAGAAAGTGTTGTGGCTAAGCGTGACAAGATTAGCAAAGCAGCACGAACTGGTGATAAACTAGCCATCAAGGAACTCCTCTTTTTCGACCGTCTAAAGGAATTGCTGCTTAGAGGCGAAAATGCTCGTAAACTTGAGCTTGAAGAATCTGAATTGATAATAATGAAAGAACTTCAACTTTTAACCTTTAAACCTGTTTTATATGTTTGCAACGTTGATGAAGCAAGTGTGGTTGATGGCAATAAATATGTTGATGAGGTTAGAAAGATGGCTGACTCTGAGGGCGCAAGAGTTCTTATTATTGGAGCCTCTATAGAATCAGACATTGCAGAGTTCGATGACTTAGAAGAAAGGTCAATGTTTCTACAAGACCTTGGTCTAGAGGAAGCCGGAGTAGCAAAACTCATCAGAACAGCATACGAGCTTTTAGATCTTCATACCTACTTTACAGCTGGTGTTAAGGAAGTCAGAGCTTGGACCGTTCATAAAGGCGCTAAAGCTCCACAAGCTGCAGGCGTTATTCACACAGATTTCGAAAAAGGTTTCATCCGAGCTGAAGTTATGGCTTACAATGATTTCGTGAACTATGGATCAGAAAATGCAGTTAAGGAAGCTGGTAAATTATCAGTTGAGGGAAAGGAATACATCGTTAAAGATGGTGACATCATGCACTTCCGATTCAATGTATAAGCTATTTCTATATATCTGGCTTTGCTTTGGATCGTTAAGTCTTTTCGGCCAAATTCAAGTGCCTGGAATGCCACTCTCTGTTGCAGCTACAATGCTGAATCAACAGCAAGCATGGAATAATGGAGACCTAGAGGGATTTATGATAGGATATATGCAATCAGACAGTCTTTTATTTGTTGGTGGAAGTGGTGTAACCACCGGGTATAATGCAACTCTGAGTAGATATAAAAAGGGATACCCGGATAGAGAGTCTATGGGACATCTTACATTCACTAACAGGAGTTGGACTCCACTTTGTGACAACTCCGCACTTGTTATTGGGGCATGGAGGTTGAATGAAGAGGTGGGAGGAATGTACTCTCTTGTTTGGCGTAAAATCAATAATGAGTGGGTTATAGTAGCCGATCACTCTAGCGATTAATTCATGTTGTTATTAATCTTAGCGGTAACGGTTGGGGCTTCATTGTTCGCGATGAAGAAACCTCAATTATTAGAGAAGCTTATGCTTGTCCCATACAACGTTAATCACTTTAAGGAATATTATAGGATTGTAAGTCATGGATTTATTCATGCCGATGGGACTCATTTGTTTTTTAACATGTTCGTTCTTTGGGAATTCGGAATGACTGTCGAGGCAGAAATGGGGGCCTCTTTTCCGGTTTTGTATTTTGGAGCGCTTTTAACTGCAACAATTCCTGCACTAACTAAGCATAAGGACAATGTTAATTATAGATCTCTGGGTGCTTCAGGGGCTGTGAGCGCTGTTTTAATGGCTTTCATTGTTGCTCACCCCACTCATACTCTTTTACTCTTTTTCATCATCCCCTTGCCAGCCATTTTTGCTGGAGTTCTTTTCTTTATGTACGAGAGGTACATGCAGAAGAGTGGGGGTACAGGTATAGCTCATGACGCACACATATATGGAGCCTTGTTTGGTCTGCTATTTAGTGTGGTTAAAGACCCGAGCTCAATTAGCAGAATGTTTTCGGCAATTATTCAACTATTCTGAACACCTCTTCTTCTGGGCGCTTCATAAAATAGCGCTCACGTGCAACTCTCTCTAAGACGGCTGGGTTCTTCTCGATTTCCTCAAGTTGTAATCGCAACTCGTTGTTTTTCAAATTAGTTACTTCTACCTCTTTCCTCATTTCTTGGAGTTTTGATTGCTCCTTAGCGATAAAGAATAAATCAACATCACTAATAAACATTACCCAAAATAAACCAATCAACGCTGTCGCCGAATATCTGTTCCTAAGAATACCAAGGCCAACATTATATAATTTTCGTAAAAAAGGATAATTAATAAAGAATTTTTTCATTTTCTCAAGTTGGCTCAGGAATCATCATTATCAGATTTCTTAGAAGTTGATTTTTCTTTAGCAGTTTTCTTAGGCTTCTTCTTTTTCTTTTTTGCTTTCGGCTTCACATCCATATCTTCTTTCACATCAAGAGCTTCTGCGGCACCTTTAGGCATAACAAGTACTCCGCCTTTTACGACAGTAATTGCAAGATTATCATCTCCCTTCGTGTAATCAGCAGTTAGTAAGTCTCCTTCCTGAACAGCAGAGTTAATGATCTCTTCGGCAAATGGATCCTCAAGATGCTTTTGAATTGCCCTCTTCAGTGGACGGGCTCCATATTTCTCATCATACCCTTTGTTTACTATGTAATCCTTCGCCTCATCAGAAACGTTAAAACCATAGCCTAAATCTTTAATTCGCTTGCTAAGTTCATTTAACTCAATGTCAATTATTTTGTGAATATGCTCACGCTTTAGTGACTGAAATAGTACAACGTCATCAATTCTGTTCAGGAATTCAGGAGCGAAAGCACTCTTCAAAGCTTTTTGAATAATTCCGGCTCTATTTTGCTCCTCATTCTTCTCACGAGCAGAAGTGTTGAATCCTACACCAGTTCCAAACTCAGATAATTGTCTTGCCCCTATATTAGAAGTCATTATCATCACTGTATTTCTAAAGTCAACCTTTCTGCCTAAGCTATCTGTCATAACTCCATAATCAAGTGCTTGTAGCAGCAGGTTAAACACATCTGGGTGTGCTTTCTCAATTTCATCTAACAATACGATAGAGTAGGGGCGACGGCGCACCTTTTCAGTAAGTTGTCCACCTTCTTCATACCCAACATAGCCTGGAGGCGCTCCGATTAATCTTGTAACAGCAAACTTCTCCATATATTCACTCATGTCAATTCTGATCAAAGCTTCCTCACTGTCGAACATAAATTGAGCTAATATTTTTGCTAACTGTGTTTTTCCAACTCCTGTAGGTCCCAAGAAAATAAATGAACCAATCGGTTTGTTGGGATCTTTAAGTCCAGCCCTGTTGCGCTTTATAGACTTCACAACCTTTTTAATAGCTTCAGACTGACCAATCACCTGTCCTTCAATGTCTTTATCCATCCTAGCGAGTTTGCCGCTTTCTTTCTCGGCAATACGCTTGACGGGGATTCCTGTCATCATAGCTACGACATCTCCAACATGAGCTTCAGTTACAGTTACTCTAAGATTTTTACTATCGTCCTCCCATTTAAGTTTCGCTGCAGCAAGGCGTTCCATTAAATTTCGTTCGGAATCCCTAAGTCTAGCAGCCTCTTCATATCGTTGGCTCCTCACAACTTTAATTTTCTCCTCCTTAATTCTATCGATTTCCTCTTCAATTTGAATAATCTCTTCGGGCACATGAATGTTGTTTAAATGTACTCGACTACCAACCTCATCTAAAGCGTCAATTGCTTTGTCTGGCAAATGTCTATCTGTAATATAACGTGAGGTAAGCTTTACACAAGCGTCAATAGCCTTATCAGTGTAACTGACACTGTGATGTTCTTCATACTTATCTTTAATGTTGTGAAGTATTTCTTTCGTTTCTTCAATATTAGTAGCTTCTACTAAAACTTTTTGAAAACGTCTCTCTAAAGCCCCGTCTTTTTCAATATGCTGGCGAAATTCATCAAGTGTAGTCGCTCCAATGCATTGAATCTCTCCTCTTGCAAGAGCAGGTTTAAACATGTTAGAAGCATCAAGAGAACCGCTTGCACCACCAGCACCCACAATAGTATGTATCTCGTCGATAAAAAGAATCACATCGGGAGATTTATTCAGCTCATTCATAACAGCCTTCAATCGTTCCTCAAATTGTCCCCGGTACTTAGTTCCAGCAACGAGAGAGGCTATATCTAATGTGACAATTCTCTTTCCGTAAAGAACTCGACTAACCTTTTTCTCTACGATCCTCAAGGCCAAGCCTTCTGCTATTGCACTCTTACCCACCCCAGGTTCACCAATAAGTATAGGATTGTTTTTCTTTCTTCTTGACAATACTTGAGAAACGCGTTCGATCTCCTTTGCTCGTCCCACAATAGGGTCAAGCTTTCCGTCTTCAGCCATCTTAGTTAGATCCCTGCCGAAATTATCTAGAACTGGAGTTGTACTCTTTGACTCGCCCTTTCTTTTAGCACCCCCGCTTTTACTGCCTCCACTACTCATACCCCCACCGCTTGCTCCACTAGTATGACTTGCTGCTGGTAAGTCTTCATTCGAAGATGTCGGGGTTTCATAGCTAGGAAGGTCACCTGAAGGATTTATATTGTCTGAAATAATTGTTTCAAACTCTTCCTTTGCAACATCGTAATCAATATTGAAAGCATTCAGAGACTTAGTAGCTACGTTGTCCTCATCTTTTAGTATGCTAAGCAATAGGTGTTCTGTACCGATAACAGCGCTCTTGAAAATCTTAGCTTCTAAATAAGTTATTTTTAATATCTTCTCAGCTTGCTTAACTAAGGGTAGGTTTCCCTTCCCAATATGTTTACCTCCAGCAGGCCTAATGGAGTTTTCAACCAACTCTCTTAGTTTACCTACTTCGCAGTTTAATCCCTCAAGGATTTGGATGGCCATTCCTTCCCCTTCTTTTATGATTCCTAAAAGCAGATGTTCTACCCCTATGTAGTTGTGCTCTAGGCGTAAAGCTTCCTCACGGCTGAAGGTGATAACTTCTCTTACTCGAGGTGAAAATTTAGCGTCCATATTGTGTAAAGTCTTAAGTTCTAATTAAAAGTAAATCCTTTGCAATCTATAACGCTTTACATGTGTAAAGTGTTGCTTAAGGACTTACTTCAAATCTACATATCTACTCCGAATAGATGAAATAAAGTTATCATCGTTATTCACAA
>JABISU010000027.1 GCA_018700255.1 Flavobacteriales bacterium
ATCAGTTTGTAGTCGTTACTTTTGTACTATGCAAACAAATAAAGTTGGTGTTGTAGGAGCTGGAGCAATGGGGGCTGGTATAGCCCAAATAGCTTCTCAAGCAGGTCATCAGGTAATTCTATATGACTTATCACAATCTACCCTTGATGAAAGTGCATCAAAACTTGCAAAAGTAATGGCGCGCCTTATTGAAAAAAAGCGAATTACAAGTGAAGAGTCTATCGAAATACAAGGTCGTATTGTCAGATCAACACAAATAGATCTTTTTGAGGGCTGTGACTTAGTGGTCGAAGCTGTAGTAGAAAACCTGGATGTTAAACACAGTGTTTTCAAGCAAATTGAGAACATTGTAAGCCGTGATTGCATTATTGCCTCGAATACATCATCTTTATCTATCACTTCGTTGGCTGCTGGATGTAGTCACCCGGAAAGAGTTTTGGGACTTCACTTTTTCAACCCCGCTCCTCTTATGCCTCTTGTTGAGATTGTCCCCGCCATTCAAACATCTGTGGATACACCTCTTCACTTGGTTTCACTTATGAAAGATTGGGGCAAGTCTCCAGTTATAGCAAAAGACACTCCGGGCTTTATTGTAAACAGAGTCGCTAGACCTTTTTACGGAGAAGCTCTCCGAATACTTGAAGAAGGAATTGCCAATGTTCCTACTATAGATACTGTAATGAGGAATCTCGGTTTTAAAATGGGTCCTTTCCAACTTACGGATTTAATAGGACATGATGTAAACTATGCTGTAACGGAATCTGTATTTAGGTCATTTTACTGCGACCCTCGATTTATGCCCAGCATAACTCAGTTAAAATTGGTAGAAGCTGGATGGCTGGGTCGCAAGGCTGGCAAGGGTTTCTACAATTACGCAGACAATTCAACAGACAGCACTACCAATGTTGAGATTGATTCAGATACTGAGGTTTTAATTGCTGAACGAATAATCGCTATGCTTATCAATGAAGCTGCAGATGCTGTTTACTACGGAATTGCAAGCCCTGAGGATATTGATATCGCGATGCAGAAGGGTGTCAATTACCCCAAAGGCTTATTGGTTTGGGCTGACGAATGGGGTGCAGAGAAAGTGGTTAAAATCATTGATGCTCTGAAAGATGAGTACGGAGAAACAAGGTACAGGTGCAGTACATTGCTTAGGAAACAGGCAAAAGAGGGCGGCAGGTTTTACAGATAAGTCTCTTTATTTTAACCTTCTTAGGCATGTGAGTTTGTGAGTAATGCGATCCTCTTTCACATTAAAAATACCGTCTGCAGTAAGCTTGTCAACTCTAACATATCCTGAGGCGTGTATGATGCCGTCCTTAGATGTTAGAATCCCTACGTGAGTAATCGCTCCTTTTTTATTTTCAAAAAAGGCCAAATCATTTTCGCACCTCATACCCCAATCAACTGCAACACCTGATTTCACTTGTTGAGAAGCGTCTCTGGGGATGGTGATACCATTCAGTATGGCGACTATCTGACTAAGGCCAGAACAATCAATTCCCGATACAGTCCTCCCACCCCATTGATAAGGAGCCTTTAAAAAATTCAAAGCAGACTTTGATAGACTCACTTGCTTATCTCCAATAGGATTATCAATATCATAAGGAATAACAACAGATCCAGACAACATATACTCTCCGTCATTATTATAAGTTAACAAGGAACCCGCAGGTAGCCATAATTCTGCGCCAGAACTATAATCTCTCCACTTCGATATGGTGCTTTTCAGCATACATGAGTCTGATGTAGATTCATAATTAAAATTAAATTGACGACCATCAGCCCAGCCTACATAGCCATCATGTAACATTTTGATTTTCACCCATTCACCCCTACCCTTTTCAAGTATTTCTACATGTTCTCCGGCCAAGGTTTGGGACACCTGTTCTGAGGTGTCAATATCTAAAGTTCTCAATGGAGCAATCGCAACTGACGTTATACCTATAGAGCCAACTTTATACATCTTGAATCAGAAAGGTTACAGTGCTTCAATTACCAATGCAGAAGCTCCACCACCACCGTTACATATTCCCGCTGCACCGTACTTTAATCCACGAGATTTAAGAGCATGAGCTAAAGTCACAACAATTCTACAACCGCTTGACCCAAGTGGGTGTCCTAATGATACAGCGCCTCCGTTAACATTCACCTTTTCTGGATTTAAACCCAGTTTTTGGTTGTTGACTATTCCTACAACAGCAAAAGCTTCATTTAGCTCCCACAAATCGACATCTTCAACGCTAATTCCAGCTCTATCTAAAGCAATAGGAAGCGCTAATGATGGCGCAGTTGTAAACCACTCAGGGTCATGAGCGGCATCAGCACAGCCAATTATTTTTGCTATAGGTGATAGGCCAAGACGCTTAACGGCCTCTTCAGACGCCAAAATTACAGCGCTAGCACCATCATTTAAAGTAGAGGCATTAGCAGCAGTTATAGTTCCTTCTTTATCAAATGCTGGTCGCAATGTAGATATCTTATCCATCTTAACATTCTTATATTCTTCGTCCTCAGAGAATACAACAGGATCTCCCTTGCGTTGAGGGATTTCAACTGGAACTACTTCCGATTGATAAGCGCCATTTTCCCATGCATGTGCAGATCGCTTATAGCTAGTTACTGCAAAAGAGTCCTGATCTTCTCGAGTGATGTTATTTTCTTTAGCACACAGTTCAGCACAATTACCCATATGGGTATTATTGTAAACGTCTGTAAGACCATCTGCAAGCATCCCGTCACGCATATTAATGTCACCGAATTTACTTCCCTTCCTCGCGTCTAAATAGTGGGGCACTTGTGACATATTCTCCATGCCTCCTGCGATAACTATCTCTGCCTCACCCATTACAATTGTAGCTCTTGCAAGAGAAATGGCCTTCATTCCAGAAGCGCAAACTTTATTGATTGTTGTACACGGTACAGACTCAGATAACCCAGCACCAAGAGCGGCTTGACGTGCTGGCGCCTGCCCCATACCAGCCTGTAATACATTGCCCATATACACCTCTTCTATCTCTTTGGGATCAAGCCCTGCCATTTTTATAGCACCTTGAATTGCCGTTGAGCCCAGTTTCGTTGCTGGCACAGATGCTAATGAACCTAAAAAACTCCCCATTGGAGTTCTTGCTGCTGATACTATATATACGTTTGAAGACATTATTGGATGTTTAAAAGATGAAATCAACTCTCTTTCACAGAGTCATTATCAGTGGTGGTGGGAGTGGAATTCGCAGAGTTTTTTGAGTGTTTAATCCGTGGCTTTAACTTATGCTTTCCTCGATCAGCAGCGCCAAACTTAACCTCAGCATTTCTTCGTTTTCCTGGTTTTGGCACATCACCTCCTTTCATAAGACCTAAGAATTCTCTAGGAACTCTTGACTTAATCATAATTTCCTCTCCTTTAGGGCCAGTAACTTCAAGAGCGAACATATGTACACCTTCTCTCTTCAATGGATCTGGGGCCGTTTTACCTTTTCCTATAATAATACAACCCTCTCGCCTTAGTGATGGCATTATTAAGTGAACAGCTTCCATAGGAGCATCTACTTTTAGTAGGGTATGTTTCTGAGTAGCTCGCATAGTTCTATATTGAAC
>JABISU010000185.1 GCA_018700255.1 Flavobacteriales bacterium
AATTAGATGCAATTAGGTGCCAAAGGTAGCCAACTCTTGCCCGCTCTGTCGTTTCTTTGTCGGGCATATGTGGTCAAAATTCGCTTCAATTATATTGCGCTACCGTTTTGCGGTGCTTATCGCTCTTGGTGGTATGACTGTTTTCATGGCGACTTACATCCCTAAACTTAGACTTGTTTATGAATTCGGGGGGTTGTTGCCAGAGGATGATTCGACATATATCGACCATATTAAGTTTCTAGAGCATTTTGGGGCAGATGGAAATTTACTCGTTCTTGGAATTGACGATACAAAGATTTATGATGCAGAAAGCTTCCAGGATTGGTATGATCTTGCTGAAGACATACGTGATGTGAGAGTTGTAGTTGACGGAGTAGAGACTCAAATTATCGATTCTGTTTTCAATGTTAATCAAGCTTTTACAGTTGAGAAGGATACTTCTGATGCGACTTTTAAAGTTGTTCCTTTAGCGCCAGATTTAACGAGAGGTGGTCCCGCTTTAAGCCAAGAAAGGGTAGATGAAATCTACTCTCAAGTGAGGAACTTGCCATTCTATGACGGATTGCTTTTCTCTAAAAAGTCTGATGCGACACTGATGATGGTCTTTATTGATCCAGTACTTTTCAATTCTAAAGACAGGGGTACTGTAGTTGAGGATATTACTGCCCTTGCTGATAAATGGAGCGAAAAAACAGGAATGAAAGTCTACATGAGTGGACTTCCCTTTGTTAGAATTGAAATGACCAGTGAAGTTAAAGGTGAGATAGGTTGGTTTATCGCTGCGGCGCTTTTAGTAACGTTCTTGCTCTTACTTATTTTCTTTAGAAACTTTATTACGGCGCTGGTTTGTTTGAGTGTGGTGTCAATAGGTGTTGTTTGGTCTACTGCATCGATAGCGGTGTTTAATTTCCCCATCACGCTTCTTATGTCTCTTATCCCTCCTTTAATCATCGTTATTGGAGTGCCTAATTGTATATATCTGGTGAATAAATATCACGCAGAATACAAGAAGCATGGAAACAAGGCTATGGCTTTACAAAGGATGATTACTAAAGTGGGGAATGCGACGCTACTTACGAACATCACTACTGCTTTGGGCTTTGCGACTTTTATGTTCACTGAGAGTAGTATATTGAAAGAATTCGGCACTATCGCGGCTCTTAATATTTTAGCAGTTTTTGTCATTTCCATAACTCTAATCCCAGCTCTTCTTACTCTTTTACCTCCTCCAGCTGAACGCCAAACTTCTCATCTAGATCGCAAATGGGTTTTCAAAATAGTACAGATTTTTATGCATCTCGTTCAAGATCGAAGACGCCTTGTGTATCTCTTAACTGTTGCTATTTTAGGACTTTCTATTGCTGGAATGGTGCAGGTGAAGACGACCGGAAACATTGTCGATGACCTTCCAGATAATGGCAGAGTTCAGACTGATTTGGCTTGGATAGAGGAGAATTTTAATGGTGTAATGCCCTTCGAAATGCTTATTGATTCTAGGGAAGAGGGAGAGGCATTGTCACTTGAGAACCTTAAGAAAATCGAACGTATGCAGAACTTACTTGCTGAATATCCTGAATTCAGTAAAAGTTTGTCTGCTGTAGATGCGACTAAATTTGCTATGCAGGCTTTAAATAATGGAAAGAGAGCGGGTTACCGCCTGCCGATTTCTAGCAGAGAGAAGATGACGCTACGCTCATACACTCGTAGAACGGAGAAGAAAGCTCAAGATAGTGAGAATGCGTCTAGTGTTTTGAGGAATTTCCTCGATTCATCTCAAACGATAACACGTATTTCTGCCCAAATTGCCGATATCGGTACACTAGAAATGGATGCCTTAATTGACGATTTGCGTCCTCGCATGGATTCCATATTTCCCAAATCTAAGTACGACGTTACGTTGACCGGTACTAGTATAGTATTACTTGAGGGGACTCACTATCTCATAAAAAATCTCGCAATCAGCATTACTCTTGCGATTATTCTTATAGCCCTTTTAATGGCGCTTCTATTCACCTCGGTTCGAATGGTGTTTATTGCCCTGCTTCCTAACATTATGCCCCTGCTATTTACTGCCGGAGTGATGGGTTGGACGGGCATTCCTATAAAGCCATCTACCATTCTAGTATTCTCTATTGCCTTCGGGATTTCGGTTGATGATACCATTCACTTCCTTGCCAAATACAGGCAAGAACTAAAACGTTTAGACTGGAATATCAAGAGAGCGGTAATACACGCAGTTGAAGAAACAGGAGTTAGTATGATGTACACTTCTATCGTTCTCTTTTGTGGGTTTATGATGTTCTCTATGTCTGAATTCGACGGTACTCGCTCACTAGGAATCCTTGTAAGTGTCACTCTTTTCGTAGCTATGTTCGCTAACCTCATCCTCCTACCGTCCTTATTACTTAGTTTCGAGAAGTATGTTACCACGAAATCTTTCCAAGAGCCTATGATGGAGTTAATAGACGAGGAGAATGATATCGAACTTGAGGAATTAAAGGTACAATTAGGACTCACACCAGGTAAAGGCGAGGAGTCACATGAAGATTTAGTAAAACGCCGTAAATTAGACTCATGAAAGGGATAATTCTAGCTGGAGGAAGCGGCACTCGACTTTGGCCACTTACGAAAGCAGTGAGTAAACA
>JABISU010000047.1 GCA_018700255.1 Flavobacteriales bacterium
CTTTTATACCCTTTTGACTCTTCTAGCATCCCGAGGTTATTTTGATTCACGACATCTTCTGGTTCAAGTTTAATCGCAATTTTATAATCAGAAATCGCACCTTCGGTGTCTCCACTAGCTTGCTTCATCCAGGCGCGTGAAGAGAATCGGTATCCATATTCTGGCTGTAATTTAGCGGCAGCGTCTAGATCCTTTATCGCGGAAACCGTATCAGATAGGTGGTATTTGCAGATAGCTCTATCGTGTAAAGCGTTAGCATCTTCATGAGAGTTTTGAGTTTCACGAAACCAAACCTCCCATTTTTCGAGTGCTTCTTTCCAACTTTGGGACTCCATTAAAGCAAGAGCTTGCTCTTTTATTTTATGATTTGTTTTTTCTAAAGTCACGATGCTAAGGTATTATTTTTACCATTTGTATTGTAGCTTTAGACATCATTTAGATAGGAAAAAATGACAAAATTTGTCCGACTCTAATAGATTTTTTTATTAATGTTTAATACTCCATTCATTCTTGGAGTGGCACACCTTTGGTTTTCACAAACCAAGAATAAGATCAATTGATTGAAAGTAGAAACTCAAGTAGATTTAACTTCTTCCTTAACTTTTCATGTTCCTGCTTTAGCGAGTCACTATGTTGAAGTTGAGAAAGACGATGAGATAAGGGAAGCTATCCTTTATGCGAAAAACAATAAGTTAGATATTTTAATACTTGGTGGAGGAAGCAATATGCTTTTTCACAATGACTTTGAAGGATTAGTAATTAAGATTAACAGTAAAGGAGTAGATGTATTAAGCGATGATGGAAGAAGACTTGAAGTTGTTGTAGAGGCTGGCGAGGATTGGCATGAATTCGTATTGAAATCCTTAACAAATGGTTGGGGAGGCCTTGAAAACTTAGCTTTAATCCCTGGTTGTGTTGGAGCTAGCCCTATGCAGAACATTGGGGCTTATGGCGTTGAGATAAAAGATGTCTTCTCATGGCTAGAAGCGATAGAAATTAAAACGTGTCATCTAAAGCGATTTAATCTCAAGGAATGTAAACTTGACTATAGAGAGTCTGTTTTTAAAAGAGAGTTGAAGGGAGAATGGGTAATCGTTAGAGTTGCATATAATCTTGATCGCGAATCTCCTCTTAAAACGAGCTATGGGGCAATTGAGGATGAGATTTCCGAAATAAATAAGATGGATTTAACTCATCTTGATGTTGCGAAAGCTGTAATTAAGATAAGAAATTCTAAGTTACCTAACCCTGACGTTATAGGAAATGCTGGCTCTTTCTTTAAAAATCCTATTGTAAAAAAAGATTATTTTAATAAGCTAAAAGAGGAATACCCTGAAATACCTAATTATCCTCTAGAAGGAGAGATGGTGAAGTTAGCGGCTGGCTGGCTTATCGACACTTCTGGCTGGAGAGGTCACGATAGGGGAACCCACGGGGTTCACGAGCACCAAGCTCTGGTTTTAGTTAATAATGGAGGAGCGACAGGAAAGGAGGTTTGGGCTTTAGCAGAAGACATAATGCAATCTGTGAAGGAAAAATACAATATTCAACTTGAACCAGAAGTGAATCAAATCTCGATGGGTAAATCCTGAAAAGGCAGATCTAAAATTGTACGCAAGGAGGAGATTTTGGTTGTGTATCCTTTCTTGCAACGTCCCACATGTATTTTAGGGATAATTCATGAGATCCTCCAGATGAAAAAGTACCTAATTTACTAAGGGTGATATCGTAGCTATACCCGATATGCCAAATGTTATTTCCAAATCCAAAGATAAAACTCACAGCATCGACATCTATAGATTCATCTGCAGCCTTTTGTAATAAAGGGATTCCTCTATACCAAACGCCAAGAGTCATGAAATCTAAATCGTAATATGTACCTATATCGAATTGGTCAATATTTCCTTGCTTAGTGTAGTTAAAAGCCACGACTATATCTTTTGCATATTTAGATTTTGGGCCACGAAGTAATGGGATGCGTCCTCCACCATGGGCGGAAAGTTTTATGTCTAATCTCTCAATGTAATTACAACTTAGGCTTGAGTTTGGTTTATTTAAATGGTCAGCAGAAGCACCCAACCAAAATCCTTTACCTACCATAAGCACTCCCGTTCCCAGATCCGCGTATTGTTTTCCAGTTATTATACCACCTTCAAGAGTTGTTTCAGCGTCTTCTCTAAGGATTTGATCCATGAATGTTAGATCTGATAAGTTTACAGATCTACTTACTATTCCACCTTGTAAAGCAGGACGAATATATGTTCGCGAGCCAATTTTAAATTCATATGCGTACTGAAAAGCGATACGTGAAGAACTAAGGGCACCTGCACCTGCTTCTTCATGACTTACAAGAATACCTATTCCGGCGCTTTGGTTCAATAGAGGCCTATCATAAGAGAAATGAAAACCAGTATAAGCTTGGGGTAAATTTACCCATTGGGATCTGTAAAGACTCACAGCCCTTGCTTGATCAGCAGCACCAGCATATCCAGGATTTATGGATGTTGGAGCTGCATTGAATTGCGTAAAATGCAAGTCTTGTGCAGTTGCTGACGATGTAAATAAAACAAAGTTTAATACTATGATAGTAGTTAAC
>JABISU010000080.1 GCA_018700255.1 Flavobacteriales bacterium
AATCGGGACTTCTGAATTAATGAATAAGATAGGGAAAACAAGATGCTTTACCAGTATAACAACAGCTATTGAAGATATTGACAACCCAGGGTCTTTAGGTGAAGGGTTAAGAAATATAGCTACTCAGGAAAGTAATAATGCATAAAGAGTAATGTAACTTCAGTTACATTTAGACGGGAAAATAGAAAGTAACTTTCGCCCCAGATTAAATAGTAATAGAATACAAACTATGGAGATTAAGCAGATATATACAGGTTGCCTAGCACAAGGATCTTACTACATTAAATGCAATGGTGAAGCCGCGATTGTGGATCCGCTGAGGGAGGTGCAGCAGTACATCGATATGGCTGAGAAGGATGGTGTAAAGATTAAGTACATTTTCGAAACTCATTTCCATGCAGACTTCGTCTCTGGACATGTCACATTAGCTGAAAAAACTGGAGCTGAGATCGTATATGGACCCACAGCTCAAACTGAGTATAACGCTAATATTGCAAGAGATGGACAGCGTTTTAAAGTGGGTAAATTAGAAATTGAAGTGCTACACACTCCTGGACATACTATGGAAAGTTCTTGTTTTTTACTTTACGACAAGCGAGGAAATCAGCACTCATTATTTTCTGGAGACACTGTGTTCTTAGGCGATGTAGGACGTCCTGATTTAGCCCAAAAGGCGGCAGATATGACTCAAGAAGAACTTGCGGGGATGCTTTACGATAGCATCAAGGAGAAAATTATGCCTCTTAATGATGACGTTATTATCTATCCCGGACATGGGGCAGGATCTGCTTGTGGGAAGAATATGAGTAGTGAGACTGTAGGCACTATAGGACATGAAAAAGCAAATAACTATGCACTTAGAGCTGATATGACACGTGAGGAGTTCATCACTGAAGTGCTCGATGGGCTATTACCTCCTCTTGAATATTTTGGCTTTAACGTTCAAATGAATAAGCAAGGGTACACATCTATTGATGAAGTGATTAAGAATGGCAACAACCTACTTGATTCTGACCAATTTGAGATTGCGGCAAATGACACAGATGCTGTAATACTAGATGTTAGACATCAATCTGAATTTGTTAAGGGTTTCATTCCTCGTTCTATTTTTGTAGGATTAGCTGGAGGATTTGCTCCATGGGTGGGCGCCTTATTAGTTGATGTTAAACAGCCTCTTTTACTCGTCGTGGAAGAAGGATTGGAGGAAGAAGCTGTTATTAGACTCTCTCGAGTTGGGTTCGACAATGTCATCGGGATTCTAAAAGGAGGATTTATGAGCTGGACTGATTCCGGAAAAGAAGTGGATAAAATAGATACCATTGAGGCTGGTGAATTAGAGGGAATAAATGCCCCTGCTGTTTTCGATGTTAGAAAGCCAGGAGAATTTACAGCTGGACATCTAGAATTTGCAAAATCAACACCCCTTGACTTATTAAACAAATACTTGAGCGAATTTCCTAATAGTGGTGATTTCTATCTCCACTGTGAAGGTGGATATCGATCTGTAATTGCAAACTCTATCTTAAAAAAGCACGGAATTCATAACGGAATTGATGTTCTTGGGGGATATAAAGCTATCGCTAAAACAGATATTCCCATTACCGAGTATGTTTGTCCTAGTACATTGAAGTAATGAGCTAGTTTCCTTCACCGAGTCCCGAATTTAATATCTCGGTCTGTATTCTGATACTTTCCTTGTGAACTTGTTCGAGTACCAGGCGAAGGAAGTCTTGCTCTATCCCCATTTCTTCAGACCAAACCTTACGCGATCTCATTATCTCCTTCCATCGAGATAGCTGAAGTACTGTAAGTCCGTTTTCCTTCTTGTATTTACCTATCGCCCTAGCAATATTCATCCTTCCGCTAAGGAGCTCAACAAGGCGCTCATCTATAGAGTCCAGCTCGATACGGAGATCCCTAAGATCTAATGTTTGAGCTTTATCTAAAGTCAAGTCCCTTATTTTTAATGAACTAATTAGAGAAATCAAATCTTTAGGAGTAAGCTGCTGCTTAGCATCGCTTAGAGCCACTTGAGGGTTAATGTGAGACTCAATCATCAATCCATCCATTCCTAAATCCATAGCTTTCTGAGCTATAGACTGTATCAAATCTCGTTTACCAGAAATATGACTCGGGTCACAAAACAGCTTTATATCAGGCATCTCAGACCGGAGGCCTATAGGGATCTCCCACATAGGGGCATTTCGGAATTTTTTCAACCCATAACTTGAGAAACCTCGATGCAAAGCAATTACATCTCCTTTAGTTGCTCTATCAATCCTCTCAACCGCTCCTATCCAAAGCTTTAAATCAGCGTGAATAGGGTTTTTCACAAAAACAGGGAGATTCGTTCCCTTTAACGCATCGGCAATTGATTGTACCGCAAAAGGGCTTACAGTAGTCCTCGCTCCTATCCAAACTGCATCAATTCCATTATTTAACACCAAATCCACATGTTCAGCATTTGCGACCTCTGTCATAACAGGCAATCCTAAACTTTCCTGCACATCTTTTAACCACGGGAGTCCCTTCTCGCCAACTCCCTCAAATTCATTAGGACGAGTTCTTGGCTTCCATAGTCCTGCACGGAAATAGTTCGCTGTGGATTGTAGAGCTTTAGCGGTAGATATGACCTGTTCTCTAGATTCTGCACTACAAGGTCCCGATATTAAAACGGGGCGTTTTTCGAAATTCATCATCTCGAAAATGATTGTAATCTCACGAGCTCTGCATAGTCACCATTTTTCTCTATCAACTCTTCATGTGTTCCCTGCTCTGAAACTTTACCATTGTCAAGAAGAATAATCTTATCCGCTCTAGAAACTGTAGAAAGTCTGTGAGCAATGACTAAAACTGTACGATTTTCCATGGCGGCATCTAACGCCTTTTGAACTTCGTGCTCCGAAGCTGCATCTAATGCAGAAGTTGCCTCATCTAAAACCAAAATAGAAGGGTCGCGATAAAGTGCTCTAGCAAGAGCTACT
>JABISU010000045.1 GCA_018700255.1 Flavobacteriales bacterium
GAAATTACCTGGGTTGAGTCGTGCTAATCCTTCAATTGCCACGCGAATCTGTTGTGGAGTTGCTCCTACCACTTCCCGTCTAAGCGTTACTGCAACAGAGTGACCTGATACCACAGCGGCATCAAATCTACTTGCAATAAATTCTTGGATATTTGTGAGTGGATTTTTTTCCATTTGATTACAAATGTCGGAACTTTATCGCAATGATTCGTTATAGCCCTAAAAAAACAAACCTACCTAAAATCGGAGACATTCTGTTGAGTGAACCTCTATTGAACGACCCATATTTTGGCAGGAAAGCTGTTCTGCTTTGTGAGTATAATGAAGATGGGGCATTTGGTCTTGTTTTAAATAATTTCGTAACTGTTAACATTGAAGATATTCAACTTGACATTAAAAACACCAACCCACGATTTAGTGTTGGTGGGCCAGTAAACAGCTCAAACCTTTACTTCATTCACTCTTGTAAAGAAATTGAAAACTCTCACGAAATTGTTGATGGAATTTTCTTAGGAGGAGAGTTCACTAAACTTAAAGCTATGATTGAAGATGGGTACACTTCTTTCAGATTTTTCTTAGGATATTCTGGCTGGTCTGAAGATCAATTATCTGAAGAAATTAAAAGCCGGTCATGGTTTGTAACCCGAACGGGAGCTGATGAAATAATGTCAACCGATTTAGAGAACGACGAGTTTTGGAAGAAACTCATCAATGGAATGGGACCTGGATTCTCACACATTGCTGAAGCACCTTTAGATCCAAGTTTAAACTAGGACTACACATTATAACAACTAGGGCATTTAACATCTCTATCCCACCTCAAGCTCAACACGACACCCTTCGTGAGCTCTGACGTTCATTACCCGTCCATCCTTAAAAATTAAGTACTGCCCTTTAATTCCTGAAAGGACTCCCGAGCCCTCAGGGGATTTTGCAAGCTTTATACTCATGACTTTTGATGGGTAATGCTCAACAGGATAGTGAATCGCATGAACAGTATCGTCGTCAGAAAAGAAAGGCTCGTAATTCATGCCTAAAATATCAAAACACTCATCTTTAAGTTCTAGAAGTTCATCAGGGTTTCGTGAGACATCCTTAAGCATCCCAAGCCAATATGTCTTGTCATTAATATACTCCTTTAAAGCAACCTCAATTTCTCCTGCGAGCTGTCTATAAGGGGTGACACATAAAATTATGCCTTCTACGGCTCCTTGGTCATTCCACCTAAACTGTTCTCTTCCGTAACCAGTCACACCAACTTTAAGTTGATTCGTCCTACTTAAATACACAATATGAGGCACGTTGTGATATCGTTCCTCAAACTCTCTATCTCTTAATACTACACCTGTGTGAATTGTAGAGAGCTCAGGATTTATGATTGAGGGACATGAAATGGGAGACTCGAAAAATGCCTTTTGGCTCATCCCCATTCTGTATGCCTGCTTCATAGGCTCCCCTGAAACCACACAGTTTACGACACCTTCAAACCTCCAACTTAACTTACTCCCCACCCAGTCAATCATGTCGACTTTAGGTAATTGATCAAGCACATCGAACATCTGAAACTGGTATCCAACTCTTCCTCCATATGTGCTTGCTGGAGAAGCAATCATCTTCCTAATATTTCCCTTTAAAATCATATTTCGAAAGTAATGGGATTTTTCTTAAATTTGTAACTTAAATGACAATCTTACAATAAAGTTCAATATGAAACAATTTATACTCCCTTTTGCTATTCTTATTTTCGGTAGTGCCTTTGGCCAAACCCCTCTTTTTGAAGAGAACTTCGACTCTTATGCTGTTGGTGATTACATAGGTGTTGAAAGTTCTGTATTCACAACTTGGAGTGGAACTACTGGCGGAGACGAAGACGCTCAAGTAAGTGATGAGCAAGCTAACTCTGGCACTCAGTCATTAAAAATATTTGGCGCTGTTGCTGGAACCGGACCTATGGATATTTACCTACCTATAGGACTTGAGACTGCTTACGAAGTTAGTTATAATATATACGTTCCATCTGGCTATTCGGCTTATATTAACGTTCAGGAGGCTTTAACACCTGCTGTAGGATGGGCATTTGATCTCGTATTTGCCGCTAACGGGCAGATTGTTTTTAGCATAGACCAGGTAAATCTTTCATACGGTTCATTCACACCAGATGAGTGGACATCTGTTTCTCTTAGAATGGATCCTGTAAACGACAGAGCTGAAATCTACATTGGTGGTGAGTACCTTGCTAACTTTGCTTTTGATGAGATTATTGGAGGCGTTAACTTCTTCGGATTCGGAGATGGAATTACTGAGGGTCTTTACTACATTGATGATGTAGTAGTAGTTGAAACTGAAGACGTTATAAATGGAATTGAAGAAGCTACTCAACTTGATATAACTTTTGGCCCTAACCCAGCTAACAACTTCATACAGCTTTCAAGCAACGCTTCTAATGGCGTTGTTCGCATCATGGCTCTAAACGGTCAGATCGTTAAAGAAATCGCTACTACTAATTTACTTTCTGGCACACGTATTGAACTTGACCTTGACAATGGTATCTACCTTGTAGAGCTTACATCAAACGGTAACCGCACAATGCGCAAGCTTGTAATTAGCAAGTAATTTTTTGCTGAACACTAATTTTTAAGGGCTACTCCAATACGGAGTGGCCCTTTTTTTATGAAGACTGTTTTAAACACAGGTATATTCACTAGTATTTGGCTAAAAACTGTTGAATAGCTTGAACCACTTCTATTGTGTGAGGCGGCAAATTCGCAGACTCCCAAGGATGAGAAGCCCCGAAAGTATGAGCCGCTCCAGGAATTACGACAAGCTTACCATAATTTGCCCAACCCGCAAGCTTTTGACCATCTGAGATATCCACTGCTTCATCTGAATCTCCGTGAATTACAAGTAGTGGGGATTTCAGACTACGGATAGCTTTCTCAATATTGAGAGACTCACTATTCTCAATAAAATCTTCGTAGAATGTAAAAGAATGAGACAAAACCTGCATGGTTCGGCCATTTAGGACTTCCAGTCGGTCTGAGGAACGCCATTTATTAAGAGCCTCACCAGAAGGAAAACGTGACTCGAAATCACAGACTGAAGCAAGCAAAATAAGTCCGTCCACATCAGCACTCGTCGCTGCGAGAGAGGCAATGCCTCCTCCTCTACTGTGGCCCATAACTATAAGCTGTTCTGATTCGTTAAGCATGCCTTCTCGAGTAAATTTTAGAACCGACTCTAGGTCGGACTTTTCGATGGAATATGTATTTTTTGACCAAGAAATTTCGTCAGAACAATCGAGAAGATTTGGCTTAATGTGCCCGTTGTGAGAGAAGTTGAATCTCACAAAATCCCACCCCTCTTTTGCCAGAGCATCACCCAATAAATCCCAAGCTCCCCAATCCTTAAATCCCTTGTATCCATGAGCAAAAACAATTCGGCCCTTTCGTTCAATATTATCGACAGAATGATGAATATCACCGTGGATTTCGCCCAAAGCGCTAAGATGTGTGAAAGGAGCACGATAAATGTTCATCAGGTTGTAAATTGCATACTCAAAATTATAGCAAATTAGAGGATGAGACTTAAATTAAGTTTATTTTTTACAATCGGTGCGCTTTCGTTCACAAATCTTTTAGCCCAAAGCTCAAACTCAAACGATATAGTCGTCACCGTCGAAGGTCTTGGCGCTGACTCTGTCTTTCTTGCTAACTACTACGGATCTCGACTATATTATAGTGATACGACTGTGGCTGACGTCAACGGACACTTCGTTTTCAAAGGCAAGCCATTTGACGAATGTGGTAAGTACGCAGTAGTTCTCCCTGGACCTGTTTTCTTCGATATGATGTTGGTCTCTGAACCCATGGAGTTCAGAACTACAATGAAGAATCCGCAGGGAGATATGCAAATCATTCAAAGTGAGGAAAACAAGGTGTTTTATGATTACCTCAACTTTCTGAACAGTAAGAGAGAAGAACGCACCCCACATGATGCTGTCCTCAATGATTCTACTTCTTCTCCATTAAAAGTGGAAATCGCACGCAATGCCATGACAGTAATGAATTCCGAAGTATTGGAATATCAAGACGCTCTTATTGACGACCCAAGAGATTACCTATTTGGCAAATATCTTGGTATGTTGCGAGAACCTCAAGTTCCCAATGCGCCATCAAATATTGAGGACGTTAGGTTTTGGAATTACATGTGGTACAGAAACCACTACTGGGACAGGGTAGATTTCTCAGACTCAAGGTTAGTGAGAGACGGCAGCTTCCACAAAATGATAGAGATGTGGTGGGGACAAATCATTCCTCCAGACCCAGACACTCTGTTTTTCGAGGCGCAGAAACTTCTTGCACAAGTGGTAGGAAACGAGGATATGTTCAAATACATCCTTCACCACATGACTTTCGAAAGCGAATCTTCTAAAGTTATGTGTATGGATAAAGTGTTTGTTGACCTTGTTAATGAATACTATGTTAAAGGGAAGGTGAAGTGGTTAGACGATAAGCAACTGGCGAAGATTGTCGATAGAGCTAAGGCTCTCAAATACTCTGTCTGTGGGAATATTGCGCACAACATAACTCTACCTGGATTAGACGGAACTACCTGGAAATCGCTTCACGATATAGAGGCGAAGTATACAGTGATGGTTATTTGGGAAAGCAGTTGTGGGCATTGTAAAAAAGAGATGCCTGTTCTGCAGCGTATTTACGAAGAATGGCACAATAAAGGGCTTGAGATTTACGCAATCGGGAATGATTTTGAACCTGAGCCATGGCTGGAATACTTAGAAACAACGAATTACACGGATTGGATTCACGTGAGTGATAATCCTCTGATTAACGCTCAGGATAGCGCCGCAACACTTATTTATAGTAGAATTACAGATTTAGAGTCATTAAATTTCAGAACAACATTCGATGTCTTCTCAACACCTAAACTCTTTCTCCTTGACGAAAATAAAAAGATTTTAGCAAAACAAATCGGTGCCCTTCAGTTAGCTGAGATGCTTTACAGGCTTGAAGGTCTTGAACCTCCACACCCAGAGTTCTTCCTTTCCGAAGAAGCTATTGAGAAGATAAGACGCTCAGAAGAACAAGATAAAAAGAAGCCCTAATCTCACCCCTACTCAATTAACTATGATAATTAATATATAAGATGAGTCAAAGGCAATTTTTTAGATTATTTCTTAAACAACCCACAGTTAATGCTTCAGTTACTCCCAGCTCTAAAAAAGCTGCAATTGGAATGGTAAAAGGGCTTGATTTAAGCAAAATGAAATACGTTGTGGAGCTGGGGCCTGGGACTGGTGTTTTTACAGATATACTAGCTAAAAGATTGCCTGCAAACTGTAAAATATTACTTATAGAATTGGAGGAAGAGTTTATTAAACCATTGGAAAAGAGACTTGATAACCGATTCGAAGTGGTTAAATGTAGCGCTTGTAATTTATCATCACTTTTAAAGGACAGAGGTGTAAATAACGTTGACCTGGTTATTAGTGGACTGCCATACACATTGCCTAGTGACGTAAAAAAGACATTGTTTGCTACTCTTTTAGAGCTAACGAGAAATGGCACACACATGAGGTGGTTCACATACTTTCCATTTTTGATGAAAAGGCATTACTCCAGCTTTCCAATGAAAAAAGCTTGTTTCGTTTTGTGGAATTTCCCTCCTATGTGGATTTATTCAGTTAATTAATTACTGAGTGTGAACAAATAATGTTGAATCTAGAAATTCCTTGACTACATTTGCATCGCATTTTTAATTATTTTTATTGTGAATATTTTTGTAGGAAATCTAGCTTGGGGCGTTGATGACGTCGTTTTAAAAGAAACATTTGAGGCTCACGGAGCTGTAGACAGCGCACGTGTGGTCCATGATCGCGAAACTGGCCGCTCACGCGGTTTTGGCTTTGTAGAAATGCCTAACTCTGATGAGGGGCAATCAGCCATCGAGGCTCTCGAGGGTAAAGATGTAATGGGTCGTCCGATCCGTTGCAACGAGAGTGAGCAACGCGAAAAGCGTCGTTCTTTCTAAGAAACTAATACTTATAAGAAAGCCCCGACCATTAAGTCAGGGCTTTTTTATGCCTTTTTTATCTAAATAAAAAAGAGTTTTGTAGCGAGAGGGGGGCTCGAACCCCCGACCTCAGGATTATGAATCCTGCGCTCTAACCAGCTGAGCTACCTCGCCAAGAGGGGCGCAAAGATAGTAAGGAGTTTTTAGTTTTACACATTAAATCAATGTAAAATCTAGGAAATATTTAGACAGAATCCTTACAAATCCCCCCTCCTATCATTTCGTTTCCGTTTTATATGTCTACTGAAACACTTTATATAATCTCGTCTATGAGTATTTCGTATTTGCTTACTATTTAGATAATAAAGGTGAATTAAACTTAGATCCTTCCGAGTGTGTTCGCCAAGACTTGAAATTTAAATTCAAAATCAAACCACTAAATGTGACTTAGGTTTGAATAGAGGGAAAGATAAAAGATAAATTTGTCATCTTAAAAGAGAATTTGAAGATTATGAGCAGTATTAGAACAAATATGAAAACTGTGGCATCGATTGTTGCAGACGATATGAGGACGGCGATGGTGTTCAAACGTCATGGGATAGATTTTTGTTGTGGAGGGGGGAAATCCGTAAGCGAAAGCTGTAAATCAAAAGGAATTGACCCTGAGATAGTATTTGGTGAAATAGAAAATTTAGAGATTAGTACTGCGGAATCAGACTTTAATAATATGCCACTAGATGATTTAGTAGAATACATCCTTACAAATCATCACTCCTACGTTAAAGAGTCTTTACCGAGTATTATACAGTTTGCAAATAAGGTTGCAAAGGTTCATGGTCATGCTCAGCCAGAGACGGTAAAGATCGCTGAATTATTTAATTTGATCTCTCAGGAATTAGAAATGCATCTTTTGAAAGAAGAGAGAATGCTATTCCCATATATTATAGAGCTAGTCCAAAGTAGGGGGTATGGAGAGAGTGTCCAAGCACCATTTGGGACGGTAAAGAATCCTATTATAATGATGGAGCAAGAACATGAATCTGTAGGTGAGATTTTCAGAGAAATTGAAAGGCTAAGTAACAACTTTACACCCCCATCATATGCTTGCAGCACCTATAAAGCACTCTATTTTCATCTTAAAGAATTTCAAGATGACCTTCACATCCATATTCATCTTGAAAATAATATTCTATTTCCAAAAGCGATAGATTTAGAACTTAATTAAGCTGGGACCTCAAAATCGGTTTCCCAAACTTCCCCCGCTTTTGACTTAAGGCGAACTTTCATAAAGAGTTTTTTCTCCTTTTGATCATTAACCTCAGTCTCCCTTACATCTCGAGCAATAATTTCACTCTCACCTTTTTCCTTATCATTTACGATATCGCCATTTCTGGGAAGAAAAGGATAGTGTATCGATAAAAGTAAATCTTTGTCGTCCGAGTCAATAAGATTTACAGCAGTGCTAAAGAGAAACATCTCAAAAACACTCACTAATTCATCATCAGTGACTTCCCCCCTATCCTTCTCTGTAAGATTTTGAATGTAATCCATAAAGAGTTTTGTCGCGCCTGACTTTAACTCTGGTTGAATGCTTTTAGGGAACGGAGATCTAAGGTGTTCGTTATCATTAAACCAAAACTTACATCCCTCCTCAATAAGCTGATACTTTTCTTCCATAGGCAAAAGTAATTCTATACAGCACCATGGCAAACTGATTGAAGTCAGCTAAAGGGGCGTGAATTTCTGACAGTTGTCAATGTTGTAAGAATATGAGAAATCTAGCTTTGTATCACATTAATGAACACTAAGATTAAGATGCTTAAAAAAGGAAAGAAAGTGGTAATAGCGATAGCAATTGGTTGCTTGTTTATTACAACATCGTCTGCCCAAGATGGAGAAGCTTTATTTAAGGCATGCTCTATTTGTCACACCATTGGTGGAGGTAAATTAATAGGCCCTGATTTAATGGGGGTCTTAGACAGGAGACCGGAAGCAGAAATAATCAAGTACGTTAAGAATCCTGCGGAATTCGACGTGATGCTAATGCCTCCCCAAAACTTGACCGATGCGGAAATTCTGGCAATTATTGATTTCATATATGCAACTGCTCCTGAAGTTGAGGAAGAAGAGGTGGTAGTTTCAATATTTAAAGAGAAAAAAGAAGAGAGTCTTGAATTTAGTGAGAGTGATTATCTAGAGCATGCAGACAAACTGTTATCTGAAGGAGCTATTGTTGAAGAGACAGAGGAAGTGACCCTAGGATCACATCTTTTTAATGGTTCAACTCGATTTGAAAATGGAGGAGCCTCATGTATTACTTGTCACAACGTAAGTAATAAGCTCTCAATGCAAGGAGGCTTACTAGCAAAAGATTTGACAGATGCATTTTCAAGAATAGGAGGAGAAAGAGGTATTAGCGGTATGGTTACAGGGCTTCCTTTTCCCGCGATGAAAGCGGCATATAGCGAGAACCCAATTACAGAATCAGAGCTTGCATTATTAGTAGCGTACTTCAAGTATGCCGATTCACATAAAGCTCATCCACAGAATACAATTGGAGAGGCTTCGTTCTTTTTCGGTGGATCAATAGGATTATTAATCCTGATGGTTCTAATAGCCTGGATTTGGGCCAAAAGGAAGAAGAGCGGAGTAAAGGATGAAATCTATAACAGACAATTAAAATCAATTTAACACTTATACAAGATGAGTTGGATTCAAGATTTAATTTCGCCACAAACCCGTAAGTGGGAGGAGTTTTACCGCAATAGATGGCAGTATGACAAGGTGATTAGAAGTACCCATGGTGTAAACTGCACCGGCGGCTGCTCGTGGAATATTCACGTAAAGGACGGAATTGTAGTATGGGAGACTCAGGCGTTAGATTACCCATTACTAGAGAAAAATTTACCGCCATACGAGCCGCGTGGATGTCAAAGAGGGATTTCATTCTCATGGTATTTATACAGCCCTATCAGGGTGAAATATCCTATTGTAAGAGGCGCTCTTATCGATATGTTTAGAGATGAGAAAGAAAAGGCGGGAGGAGATGCTCTCAAAGCATGGAAAACGATTCAGTCTACACCTCGTCTAAGAAAAAGATATCAGACAGCCCGCGGTAAAGGAGGATTCCGCAGAGTGAGCTGGGATGAGATATTAGAGGTCATTGCGGCCTCTAATATTCATACAGTTCAGGATTACGGTCCAGATAGAATTATCGGATTCTCTCCTATTCCTGCAATGTCAATGCTTTCTTATGCATCTGGCGCGCGTTTCCTTCAACTCATGGGAGGGATTAACCTTTCGTTCTACGATTGGTACTGCGATCTTCCAAATTCTTTCCCAGAGATTTGGGGAGAACAAACTGACGTAGCTGAATCTGCGGATTGGTATAACTCAAAGTTCATAGTTGCAATGGGTGCAAATCTCGGTATGACGAGAACACCAGACGTTCACTTCTTTTCAGAGGCTCGCCATAATGGAACTAAGACCGTTGTAATGGCACCCGATTTCAATATGGTTGCTAAATACGCTGACAAATGGCTGCCAGTTCATGCCGGCCAAGATGGAGCCTTCTGGCAGTCTTTCACTCATGTATTATTGAAGGAGTTTCACGTAGACAAACAGGTTCCCTATTTCATTGATTACACGAAGAAGTACACTGACTCCCCTTATCTGGTGGAGCTAGTTAAGGATGGAGATAAACTTGTTCCAGGCCAATTGCTTCGCGCAAATCGCGTTGGCAAATACGAAAAGACAGAGAATGGAGAGTGGAAATTCTTAAATATTGATGCTAAATCAGGTGATCTAGTTTGTCCAGGTGGATCATCAGGACACCGTTGGGATTCTAAGGATGGAAACTGGAATATGCAGCACATCGATGCTGAGAACGGCGCCGATTACGATCCTATCTTATCTCTTAAAGACAATAGCGACGAAGTACAAAATGTAGAATTCGTTGAGTACGGACTTAACAAAACAGCTTCTCGTGGAGTTCCTGTTAAGCTAATTGATACGGTTGATGGTAAGGTTCCCGTAACGACTGTTTACGACCTTATGATGGCTCAATACGGAGTTGACAGAGGGCTTGGAGGAGATTACCCGACTTCTTATGATGACGAATCACAGGCGTACACACCGGCTTGGCAAGAGGTGTTCACAGGAATAGGTAAAGAAACTCTTATCCAGCTCGCTAGAGAGTGGGGCGTAACAGCTGAAACGACAAACGGTAAGTGCTCTATTATTGTCGGGGCCGGGATTAACCACTGGTATCACGGCAACCTTATGTACCGCTCTGGCACAATGGCGCTTATGGTAACTGGTTGTATCGGAGTAAATGGAGGAGGAATGAATCACTATGTTGGACAAGAAAAACTTGCACCAGTTGATTCATGGGGAGCAGTTATGTCAGGAAAAGACTGGCAGTCTGCAGTACGTTTACAGCAAGCCCCGATTTGGCACTACATCAACTCTGATCAATGGCGTTATGATGGTAACCAAGCGGACTATAATTCTGTTCCAGAAAACGAACTTTCATCTCAGCACTCAGCAGATCTTGTTGTAAAATCTGTAAGGAACGGATGGATGCCGTTTTATCCTCAGTACGATAAAAGCAACCTTGAGGTTTGTAAAGAAGCTCAGGCGAGTGGCGCAACAGATGACGATTCAATTAAGCAATATGTTGTCGACCAATTAAAGTCTAAAAAACTCACTCACTCGGTTGCTGCTCCGGATAAGGAGATTAACTTCCCGAGGGTTTGGTATATCTGGAGAGGAAACGCCTTAATGGCTTCTGCAAAAGGACATGAATACTTCCTGAAGCATTATTTAGGTACGCATCACAATGATATTGCTGATGAGGTAGCTGTCGACCATGTGAAGGATATTGAGTGGGCAGAGAATGCGCCCCAAGGAAAGATGGACTTAATAGTTGATCTAAACTTCAGAATGGACACCTCTGCTCTTTATTCTGACATTGTTCTCCCAGCAGCATCTTGGTACGAGAAGGCAGATATTAACTCAACGGATATGCATTCGTTTATCCATCCACTTTCGGCGGCTATTGAGCCGGTTTGGGAAGCGAAGACGGATTGGAAGATATTCCAAGCGATTGCAAAAGTCACATCGGAATTAGCAGAAAAGAACTTCCCGGATCCAGTAAAGGATATTGTAAACGTTCCTCTTTCTCACGATTGTAAGGATGAGATAAGCCAAACTTCAATTCAAGATTGGAGCAAAGGTGAATGTGATCTCATCCCAGGAAAGACGATGCACAAACTTGTAGTAGTTGAGAGAGACTACACGCAGATATACAACAAGTACATTACTCTCGGGCCAAACATCAAAAATGGTTTAGGCGCTCACGGGAACTCATATCAATGTGCTGATTTCTATGAAGATCTAAAGGAGAATAAAGATCATCTTCAGACTTGTGGCGGTAAGCAATACCCCTCATTAAAAGAAGATGAGGAAGCGGTAAACGTTATTCTTCATCTTTCATCACTCACAAATGGTGAACTCAGTGACCGTGCATATGAGAATGCGGAAAAGAGAACAGGTCAAAAGCTTCGCCACCTTGGTGAGGGATCTAAGGACGTTCGAACTAACTACAAAGATCTTCAAACAAGGCCAAAGCGTTACAATAACTCACCTGTTTGGTCAGGTCTAATGACTGGAGGCAGAGCTTACTCGGCATACACATACAATGTAGAACACATGGTGCCTTGGAGAACTCTCACAGGTCGTCAACACTTCTACCTTGATCACGAGGGATACATTAAGTTCGGTGAGCACCTACCAACGTACAAACCATCTCCGAAACCTGAAGTATATGGAGATCTCCGTAAGTCCGTTGCTATCGGAAAGGCAAAAGTTCTAAACGTACTTACCCCCCATGGAAAGTGGCATATCCACTCAACGTATGGCGATACTCTTAGAATGCTTACGCTTTCAAGAGGAATGGAACCATGCTGGATGAGCGAGGGCGATGCAGAAGCTATGGGCATCAAGGATAACGATTGGGTAGAGGTTTATAACGATAACGGTGTGTACTGTACACGAGCTTGTGTGAGTGCAAGGATTCCTGACGGAGTATGCATTGTATACCATTCTCCTGAGAGAACATACACAGTCCCTAAATCAGAAATTAGAGGTGGCCGAAGAGCTGGTGGACACAATAGTTTTACTCGTGTACATCTTAAACCCAGTCTCCTAGTAGGTGGTTATGGTCAGTTTACATACCACTTCAATTATTGGGGGCCTGTGGGTGTGAATCGTGATACTCACGTGTTAGTTAAGAGAATGGATAACGTTGTTTTTTAAACGTTGTCATTACAGAATAATAGAATCAGATAAAACGATATAATATGGACGTTAGATCACAGATGACAATGGTATTCCACATGGATAAATGCATTGGATGCCATACTTGTTCTATAGCATGTAAGAATATTTGGACCGATAGAAAAGGTGCAGAATATATGTGGTGGAACAATGTAGAGACTAAGCCAGGCACTGGTTACCCTACAAAGTGGGAGGATCAGGAAATCTATAAAGGTGGATGGGAGAAGAATGGAGATACAGTTTCTTTAAAGGGCGCTGGTAAGCTTAGGGGGTTGAAAAACATATTTCACAACCCGGCGATGCCAATAATCGATGATTACTACGAGCCTTGGACATACGAGTATGAGCACCTCTTTGAGGCGCCAGAAGGAGATGATCAGCCTACGGCACGTGCAAAGTCACTTATCACAGGAGAGAATATGGATATTCAGTCCGGTCCAAACTGGGACGACGATCTTGGTGGTACTCCTGACTACGCTCGCCAAGATGTGAACTTCAAAAACTTAAGCCCTGAGGAGCAAGAGGCGATGTTCCAACTAGAACAGATGACACTTGCATACCTTCCTCGTATTTGTAATCACTGTCTTAACCCAGCCTGTGTTGCCTCTTGCCCTTCAGGAGCGATATATAAGCGAGGTGAAGACGGTGTGGTACTCATCAATCAGGAAAGGTGCCGAGCATGGAGAATGTGTGTTACAGCTTGTCCATATAAGAAGTCGTACTACAACTGGCATACCGGTAAATCGGAGAAATGTATTTTATGCTATCCTCGGATAGAATCGGGACAAGCTCCTGCTTGTATGCACTCTTGTGTAGGTCGAATCAGATACCTGGGAGTTATGCTATATGATGCTGATGCAATTGAAGCAGTAGCATCATGCGAAGAAAGTGAGTTAGTTGATAAGCAGCTCGATATTTATCTTGATCCAAACGACCCGAAAGTTATTGCTGCAGCAAAAGCAAATGGAATTCAAGAATCAACTCTTGATGCCGCTCGGAAATCTCCAACCTGGAAATTTATTAAAGAGTGGAAGGTTGCCTTGCCTCTTCATCCCGAATTCAGAACGGTCCCAAATCTTTTTTACGTCCCACCACTACTTCCAGCTATGGCTACAGTAGAAAATGGGAAATATAATGCAACAACAGATTCACTTTGGGCGAAAATTGATGCGTCTAGAATGCCTATTCAATATTTAGCTTCTCTATTCTCAGCTGGAAACGGTGAAAAGATAAGAGAGGTATTCCGTCGCCTAATGACAGTTCGTCTACATAGAAGAGCTGAAACAGTTGGAGATCTTGATATAAAAGAACTCGAGGAAGCACTAGCTAAAACAGGGATGTCAAGAGAAACCGCAGATTCGATATTCCGCCTAACATCTCTTCCACTCTTTGACCAAAGATTTGTTATCCCAGCAGCTCATCGAGAGGAAGCAATTGAGATGTTAGAAAGTACAGCAGACGTGAAAGGTAGTACAGGGTTTGGTTTTAAGGAAACTCCAGCAAGAGGCAAATAGAATGAGGAACTCAAATCACTATACTTTGATTGCGGATCTATTCAGGTATCCTTCCGAGAGCCTTATGGGGGATGCGCTTGCTGTTGTTCAAGCTCTAGAGGTGGGCTATCCAGAACAGTCAGAACGGGTGAAAGATTTTATTGAAAACTTCACCTCACTAACTTTAAATCAAAGACAAGAGTATTACATCAAAACGTTTGATATACAGGCGGTTTGTTTCCTTGATGTAGGGTATGTTTTATTTGGAGAGGACTATAAAAGGGGCGATTTCCTTGTTAAGATGAAAGAAGAACAGAGAAATGCAGGTAATGATTGCGGGGTTGAACTTGCGGATCATCTACCGAATCTCCTAACTCTTATCCCTAAAGTGAAATCTAAAGAATTTGGGGAAGAATTAATAGCAACAATATGTATCCCAGCTTTAGATGAGATGATAGAGAAGTTTAATATGGAAAATGCATATTTAGAACTTCTCAAGATGCTACAGATTGTCATGCAAAGGGACACCGAGGGTTCCGATTTCAAACCCTTTATCCTTAAACGTGAAGATGACACAGGGTTTTTGTCTCAGTACAAAGGGTGCGGGATAGACCAAAGCTTATTTGAAAGAAAAAACACAACAACAAAACAGTTCTAACTATGAGTAATTACTTTTTATTTGTCGGTTTACCATATTTAGCAATAGTGATAATGCTAGTTGGGTCGATAGCGAGATATAGAAATAAGGGATTTACAGTTTCTTCTCTATCAACTCAATTCCTTGAAGGCAAGACCCTTTTCTGGGGATCTCAACCCTTTCACTGGGGAATGATGTTTCTATTTTTCGGTCATCTTATTGCGTTTTTATTTCCGTCTTCGGTGATAGCATTTAATGGTGAGCCGATTAGATTATTTATCCTTGAAATTTCTGCATTCGCATTTGGATTAGCTACGCTTTTTGGTATTGTGATGTTGCTCATTAGGCGTCTTAGTAATAAGCGTGTTTCAATGGTGACTTCTAATATGGACATGGTCGTTTTCTTTATTGTATTAGTACAGGTAATATCAGGTTTATGGGTAGCGTACTTCCATAGATATGGGTCTACTTGGTTCGCAACTTCGATTACACCATACCTAAGGTCTATTTTAACACTAAATCCTGATATTGCTACAATCTCAGCCATGCCTACTGCTGTTAAAATACACGTTATATCAGCCTTTTCTTTAATTGCGTTAATACCGTTTACAAGATTCATGCATTTCTTAGTTTACCCAATTGCCTATCTATGGAGACCATATCAGAAAGTGATTTGGTATTGGGATAGAAAGGAGATAAGAAAATCTACCAAATGGGTCTTTGGTAAACGATCTAAGAATAACTGATTGTCATCAGGTTTATCAATCCGTTGATTTGACGGCGATTTGGTTGAGGGGTAGCACCTCCGCGTAGCTTGGAGTCTTATAAGATCATAAATTAGATGGAAGAAAAATTTAAGTTATTCGACTTCTCTCAAGAAAAAGTAAGGGTGCTTCACTATACGTGGATTGCCTTCTTCCTGACATTCTTTGTTTGGTTTAATATGGCGCCTCTAAAGACGGCCATGACTGAGAGTTTTGACTTCCTTAATGGAGGAAATTTTAAAGCTCTTTTACTTTGTAACGTTGCGTTGACAATTCCTGCAAGGATTATTATTGGAGCACTTGTAGATAGGTATGGGCCAAGGGTTGTTTTCTCTGGGCTTATGGTAGTAACAGTTATTCCAGGGCTTATGTTCGCCTTCGGAAGTACATTTTTGCAATTAGTTATTTCTCGTCTTCTCCTATCATCTATTGGAGCAGGTTTCGTTATTGGAATCAAAATGACCGATAACTGGTTCTCTCCTCAGCATATAGGCAGAGCCGAGGGGTTTTATGCGGGTTGGGGGAACTTTGGTTCGGCAGCGGCAGCAGGTTTAATTCCATATATCGGACTTGTTCTTATTGGAGGTGAATTTGGATGGAGGTATGCGATGGCAATAAGTAGTATTGCGACAGGCCTATATGGTATTTTTTACTATTTTAAAGTAAAGGATTACCCAACTGGAAAGGAAGTAATAGTGGATAAACGGTCTTCTTCAATTATGCCTGTTTCATCTTATGGTGGTTTAGTGCAGTATTTGATGTGGAATATCCCATTATATGCAGCATTAGGTCTATTAGCTCGCAACCTTCAAAAACAAGTAATCTACGATAAGAATATGTACAGCATTGATGTGATGTACATGATGTGGGGAGTATTGGCCTTGTTTTACTTCTATAAAGCGTACAAAATCCTCGCTCATAACCTACCACGACTGAAAGAAGGCATTCCAGAGAGAGAGAAATTTGCTTTCAGTAGTATTGGGGCGCTTAACCTAACATACTTCGCGAATTTCGGTGCGGAATTAGCAGTAGTATCTATGTTGCCATTCTTCTTTGAGAGCACATTTAAGATAAGCCCTCAGCTTGCAGGACTAGTCGCAGGTTCATTTGCGGTAATAAACCTTGTTGCTCGTCCTCTTGGAGGTTACATGTCAGACAAGATGGGATCGCGTAGGAATACTATGTTAATGTATATGATGGGGATTTCTATAGGGTTCGGTTTAATGGGGTTGATAAGTAAATATGGACCCATTACAGAAGATGGAGCCCAAACATTAGTCCCAATGTTCGAAGGAACTTGGTGGCTAGTTGTATCAGTCCTTATTACCATGTTTGGGTCTATGTTCGTTCAGGGCGCTGAGGGAGCCACGTTTGCAATGATCCCTGCTATAAAGAAAGAATTAACCGGAAGAATTGCAGGGATGGCTGGAGCATTCGGAAACGTAGGAGCGGTTACCTATTTGTTTATTCTGAGTATGGTTGACTCAAAAACGTTCTTTTTCATTCTCGCTGGAGGAGCAGCATTAAGTTTTATTTATTGCTTTTTCTCTTTAAAAGAACCTGAAGGAGCATTCGGAAATAAATAAAATCTAAATAATTAATTATGGAAGTAAATATTAAAGATTGGAATGTAGAAGACGAGGGGTTTTGGTCAAAGACAGGAAAGAAAATTGCTGATAGAAACCTATGGTCATCTATTCCAGCTTTGCTTTTAGCATTCTCCATATGGATAATGTGGGGAGTGCTTGTAAAGTACATGAAGGAGTTCGGGTTTAATTTCGGGTTGACAGATGGCCTTATTTCGGGTTCAGACGCATACATTTCAGCTCTTAAAGAAGTAAATAGTCTTTATTATACACTACCCGCGATTGCAGGTCTAGCTGGAGCGACCCTACGTCTTCCAAACTCATTTCTAATCTCATTGGGAGGTGGACGAAATGTCGTCTTTGTAACAACAACCTTGTTATTAATACCGGCCATCGGAACTGGGATAGCCCTGAGTGATGTTAATACGCCTTATATGTTATTTGCTGTAATGGCATTGCTATCAGGGTTTGGAGGGGGGAACTTCTCGTCTTCGATGAGTAATATTTCGTTCTTCTACCCCAAAAAAAATCAAGGATATGCTCTAGGAATGAATGCGGGATTAGGTAACCTAGGTGTTGCAATAATGCAGAAGCTAATTCCTTTTGTGATTACATTCTCGATTTTCGGCGGAGCAGCTGGGGCAATAGCTACAGCAAAAGGAGCACAATTTGATGGTCTTCAAAATGCCGCCTGGGTTTGGGTTCCTTTAATTGCCTTAACGTCGCTTCTGACTTTCTTTAGAATGAACAATGTTTCAACTGGTACACCAAGCCTTCCAAGCACTGGCAAAGGAATATCAAAAACACTATACATGGTGGCCCTAGGACTAATTGCCGCTGGAGTTGGAGCGTTTTTACTCATAGGTATACCGTGGGAATCATGGGGGATGAAAAACTCTTCAATGTGGATAGTTCTACCAACAGTAATAATACTGGCAGTTCAACTAATGAAGCATGCTACCCCATCCGAAATTAAAGGTAATTTAAAGAAGCAGTTTTCTATACTTTCAGATAAGCATAATTGGATAATGACGGTTATTTATACCATGACCTTTGGTTCCTTTATCGGCTATTCTATGGTATTCCCGAAGCTCGCCCAAGACATTTTCGTTTACTCCAATCCTCTAGATTTAGAGTGGGCAAACCCCAATGCTCCAAACATCATGATCTGGGCATTTCTAGGACCTATGTTCGGTGCTTTGGTCCGCCCCATAGGTGGCATTATTGCAGACAAGGTCAATAGTGGAGCTAAGGTTACTATGTGGAGTACTATAGCCCAAATTATTGCTGCTTTAGCAGTAGCTTATTTCGTCGTTCAAGCTAGAGCTACAGACTCGCCAGAACTTTATTGGTGGCCATTTTTCTCGGCATTCATGGTTCTATTCCTAGCAACGGGAATTGGTAATGGATCTACATTTAGAAGTATTCCATATATATTCTCAAAGGAGAAAGCAGGTCCTGTACTTGGATGGACTGCAGCCATTGCAGCTTATGGAGCGTTTATTATTCCTAAAGTTTTCGGACAGCAAGTGAAAGCTGGCACTCCGGAGTATGCTTTATATGGTTTTGCAGCATACTACGTATTTTGTTTAATCCTTAATTGGTGGTACTACCAAGGACCTAAAAGAGAGTTTGACAATCCTTGATACTCTCGATAGAATGATTCGTCTTTACAACTGTTAAAAACTGATTCAAATTAGTTTTATAGATGTGGCACATTAATAATTTTATCTCATGGAAAAAATCACTATTGTAGATAGAAAATCTGGTTCAAGAGTGGGTCCGATTTCGAAGGGTGAAAAGAAGCGGCTTAACGAAAATGACCCTATCAAAAGAGAAGTCGTTAAAGATCCTACATTAGATGAAGGAGACTCTCCTATGGATCCTCCTGAAGCATATCAAAGTAAACTGGAGAAGGTCAGCTATGATGAAATGCACGATGTTCTAAAGAAGCTCACTTTGGAACACAAGGTTTCTATCAAAAAGCTCAATAAGTTTGAAAAAGGACTTCAAGATTTTAAGGCTGGCAAATGGATCTTTGATAAAAAAATTAGCGATATATTTTCGGAATTTTTCAGTTTTTTTGACTCGGATTTCTTGCTTCATAACAGGAAGGAAGAGAAGGTGTTATTCCCACTCCTTGAAAGGAGATTCCGTGAAACAGGTGAGCACGGAACCGACGAGTTTTCTCAAACACCAATAGATATTTTTGAGGACGACCACTACCAATTCATTCAACTAGGTGTCCTTACCTTCAATTTGATTGGAATTTCATCTAGATTGCCTGATGAGGCATCAAAAAATATTGTAAGTGATTTGGCATTCCAAAACGGAATGGAGCTCATTGAAATGGCAAGACTTCATATCTTCCGAGAAGATGAAACACTATTTCAATTAGCTAATAAACTTATTTCCAGCGAGGAGTTCGATGAGATTCAGATAAAAATAGAAAAAGTCAAGTAA
>JABISU010000114.1 GCA_018700255.1 Flavobacteriales bacterium
TGTTGGATAAGTTATCAAAGAATAACGTTATTCATAAGAATAAAGCTGCCAACCTTAAAGCCAGCATAGCCGCACACACATCGGCTCTGAAATAAGTCTAACGAATTATGATATTTAACCCCTCGACTAATGTTGAGGGGTTTTTTTTTGATTAATTTTTTAGAGAAGAATGAATTACACATCAATAGTCAATAGTAATCTTAAAGATAGAATTTTAATAAATGGAACGAGTTCATTAAATAATATTGAGCTAATTACATTATTGATAGGTCATTGTAAGAGTGTGAAACCATCTGTTTTAGTAGCTGAAGATTTATTAAAATTAACGGGAGGAGATTTATATGCATTAGGTAAACTTCTTCCAGAAGGCTTTGAGCAAGTTCACGGAGTAGGAAAAGAAATAGCTTTGGTGCTAGCAGTAGCAATGGAGTTAGGTCGCAGACGAACTTTCAGCTCTCTAGGGAAATCATATGTAATTGTTTCATCTAGGGATGTATTTAATAGATTTTCGGATAGACTTTCAGATCTTCAGCACGAAGAGTTTTGGCTTTTACTTTTGAAAAGATCTAATCATGTTCTTGCTGAAATTAAAATTTCTTCAGGAGGGTTGTCTGGGACTGTGGCAGACCCGAAATTGATATTTGGTCGAGCTTTAGCTTTACGTGCATCTGCTATAGTCCTGGTACATAACCATCCTTCGGGGAACTGTAAACCAAGTGTATCGGATCGTAATCTGACTAGAAACCTTTGTAAAGCTGGAGGTTTCTTAGATTTGCCGGTTGTTGACCATATCATAATTGCAGACAAAGACTTTGTTAGCTTTGCCGATGAAGGATTTTTATAAATGGCACAAATATTTACAATAATAGGGGCTCGACCTCAATTTATTAAAGCGGCTGCTATGACTAGAGCTATCGCGGATTCTCCATTTTGGAGCCAAACCATACTTCACACGGGGCAGCACTACGACCCCTTGCTTTCAGATATTTTCTTTGAGGAATTAAGCATACCTAAACCTAAGTTTTCAATCAATCTTAATACAAGTATCAGGTCTGAGAGAATGGTTGAGATGAGAAAGGGTATTAAGGGTGCTTTAGAGACTTCAATCCCTGACGTTGTACTTGTTTATGGAGATACAGATTCGACTTTAGCTGGGGCGCAAGCAGCTAACGATTTAGATATTCCACTCATTCATATTGAAGCAGGTCTAAGATCTTTTGATTTAGATATGCCTGAAGAGATTAATAGGATAGAAACGGACAAGCTGTCAACCCTCCTTGTGGCTCCAACATTAACGGCTATTGCGAACCTCGAAAGTGAAGGCTTATTTAACTCACTATTGTCAGGTGATATTATGCATGACAATGCTATACACTTCACGAAAGATCTGAATTGTGTCAAAACTTCCTCGGTTCTTGTGACGATGCATAGACCCTCAAATGTTGATTCAACTGAAAGGCTACGTAGTTGGGTAGATTCTATTAGTGACTTTTGTTTAGATAAAAAAATTTCAGCTATTTTCCCTGTTCATCCAAGGACTGAGAAAGGATTGATTGAAATTTTTGGTAAAGATTTTAAATCTACCTTGATTAATAAGAGTATTAAAGCTATAAAACCAGTCGGTTATATCGAACTACTAAAATTACTAAAATCATCCTCACTTGTTATTACTGATTCAGGGGGGGTACAAAAGGAAGCTTATAGCTGTGGTACTCCGTCTGTGGTAATACGTCACAATACTGAGTGGGTAGAGCTAGTCGATTCGGGACATTCCATTCTATGTCCCGAACCTTCAGATTTAATGGAGTTAGCTACATCTAGACACAGTCAAATGATTGACACTTCTGATAACCTTTATGGAGATGGTAATGCTTCGGTTCATATATTGAAGGAAATTTCTAAGCGTTTTTCACGCTTATAATTGTTCTACTTATGAGTAAAATCATCTTGACATACCCGTCGCCAACTCATAGGATGACATACTCGGCTAATATTCTTTTCAATGTTTGCTTAGGAATGGAAGTAGAATGGGACTGTAATTCAAAGACTGATACTTTAACTATTTCTTTTTGTGAGTCATCTATTTCATGTCCTTTGCATGCGATTAGTCTTGAAGATGATGAAAATGCGCTTTCTTCTGGTGTTAATTGGTCTCAGTGGGGAAGGTTTAAATATCCATGTGAAGTTTTAGGGATCACAGATCTCCAATTTGATCCTTTGGCATCTGTATTCTTTTGTTGTGTAAGATGGGAAGAATTGCAATCTCAAGGAGAAAAAAACACTAAATTTAGAGATAAGCACGGAAGGTTTAAGGGTGCTGTATGTGCTGCTTATGCTCACAATATGCTTAACACCCCTTTAGTAGAAAATCTAGCGCATGCCATTGCTGCTGAGTTGAATATTCCTAAAGAGCTATATGAAACAGACTATACCTTCGAGCCAACCATAGATATTGATATAGCATATGCTTTTAAAGGTAGGGGAGCATTTCATAATGCACTTGCTGCTATCAGAGATATTGTGCTTTTTAGGTGGGGAGATTTACGAAGCAGAATAGATGTATTCATGGGAGCTGTGGATCCTTATTTTACATATGATTGGTTAATTAAAATTCATGAACAGGTAAAACTTCAAATAAGGTTTTTTATTCTTTATGCAGAATATAAAAAGCCTCACGATCTTCCTGTCCACAAAGAAGATTTAGATAGCTTGATTTCACACCTCGTTAACTCATCCTTAGTATCATGGCACCCGAGTTATGAAGCTTCTTCTTCTTTAATAAAATTCGATAAGGAAAAAAAGACTTTTGAGAATAATGGGATTAAAGGCGGTAATAATACTGAAATTATAAGAACTCATTTTTTAATGGGCGAGCAGTCATCGTGGAAATTTTTTGAGGATAATGGGATTAAACATGATTATTCAATGGGGTATGCTGACCAAGTGGGGTTTAGATCAGGAATGAGTAAGCCTTATCCAGCTTATGACATGGTTAAAGAACAACCTTTAGACCTAGTAATTCACCCATTTGCGGTGATGGATTCTACATTAAAAACGTACTTACAGTTAGATACTTCAGAGGCATTAACAACAGTGTCTCAGTTATCTGAAAGTGTTAGAGAAGTGGGGGGTGTGATGGTCACAGTTTGGCATAACACTTCGGTTTCAGATCATGGAATTTGGGAAGGTTGGCAAAGTCTATACAAGGAAGTAGTCTTAAGGTGCATACCTTAGAGGCATGAATGATAAATTGATTCACGATTTCAGTAAGAAACCAGGTATGGCTGGGTCTCTTCTCTTTAGTTTGCGTCATGAGGTCGCACAAAGTCATCGCGGTGCGTTTCGCCATAACCTGCAACGATTAGGATGGCTTTTAGGGAATGCTATGGCTGAAGTTTGGCCTATGAAAGAAATAGAAGTTAAGACTGGATTGGGGGTTGCGAAATGTAATATAATAAAAGAACAGCCAGTTCTAGCAACTGTTATACGAGCTGGATTGCCTATGCACGCAGGAGTTTTAGAAGTGTGGGATCAGGCAGATTGTGCTTTTGTTTCTGCATATAGAAAACACAACGATAAAGGAGGTTTCGATATAGAGATTGAATATATAGGAGCACCCACTTGTGAAGATAGAATCCTTGTTCTCGTTGATCCTATGCTTGCAACTGGAGCCTCTATGGTATCTGCTTATGAAGCGCTGTGTTTAGAAGGTGCCCCGAGTCAACTTCATGTGATAATTGCAATTGCAAGTCCGGAGGGTGTTGAATATGCTCAAAAACACCTCCCTGAGGGTACAGTATTTTGGATAGGAGCCATAGACGAAGGTTTAGACGAGAATGGATATATAGTTCCAGGTTTAGGTGACGCTGGAGATCTTTCTTACGGTACTAAATCTAGATCTTAAGATGTTTGATCAAGGTCTTTTAGCGGGCTTATCAAGTTTTTTTAGTTGGCTTGTGATGTCAATTGTTAAGTTTGTGATTACTCCTTCTTTAATGACGGCTAAAGGTTTTGAGCCTTGGGAAATCCTTCTTGTAACTATTTCAGGCGCAGTTGTTGGGGTACTGCTATTTTATCACACAGGAAAAGCAATATTTTCCTGGTGGTCAACTTTAAAATCAAAATTCTTCTCTAATAATAAAAGAAAAGCTGTTGTTACTCCAGGAAGAAGAAAGTTCATACAGTATAAGGATAAGTATGGCTTTACTGGACTTCTAATTGTAGCAGGATTGTTTTCAGTTCCAATATCTGCTTTGTTAGGAGCTAAATATTTCAGTAATAGGCAAAACACTGTTTTGTATTTAATCTTAGCTTTTGTTGCATGGTCATGTGTACTTACGTTTCTAAGTTTGTGTGTCAAAAATGGTTTATTATAAGGATTTATTTAAATTATGAAAGATTTGTTTTTTGATTTAGATCATACACTTTGGGATTTTGAAAAGAATTCTAGAGAAGCACTAGCAGAAGGGTATGATCATATTAATCTTACCTCACGTGGTGTTGGATCGATTGAAGCTTATATAAAAGAATATGAGAGTGCAAACGCCTGGTGTTGGGGGGAATATAGAGAAGGGAGAATGGAGAAGGACGAGTTAAGAGGAAGGAGATTTAGCCTCGCTTTAAAAAAGTGGGGACTTGAAAATGACTCTGCACTTGGAGAGAGCTTAGGTTCACATTATGTCGAAACATCGCCGTATAAAACCCACCTAGTAAAAGATGCCCTAAAGGTGGTACAGGAGTTGTTTGCGAGAGGTCATAAATTATTCATGCTGACTAATGGTTTTGAAGAGGTACAGCACATTAAAGTTGATAGGTGTGGTTTGAGCTCTTATTTTAAATCAGTTTTAACGAGTGATGCTCTTGGGGTTAAAAAGCCTAATGCCGGAATATTTAAACTTGCTTTAGATTTATCAAATTCATCAGCTGAAAATGCTGTTATGCTAGGCGATAGTTTAGAGTCAGATATTATTGGCGCGAGAGAAGCAGGATGGGGACAGGTGTATTACAACCCTCTTGAAATTGAGCACAACGAAGAAGTGCTGCACGAAGTAAGAGATTTGATTTCTATTTTAGAGCTTCCTCTCAGAAAATAATTCATTACCTTCGTGATATGGCCAATAATGAAAAAAAGAACAAGCTTAATATTGAGCTTCCTGAAGAAGTTAGTGAAGGGGTGTACTCTAATTTAGCTGTAATTACCCACAGCCCTACCGAATTTGTAACGGACTTTATTCAGATAATGCCTGGTATGCCTAAGGCAAAGGTTCGTTCAAGAGTGATTATGACACCTCAGCACGCTAAGCGATTACTTAAGGCACTTGCTGGAAATGTAAAGCGATATGAAGATAAACATGGAGCCATATCGGAAATAAGTGAGCCTGAAGCATCTATGCCTTTGGCTTTTGGAGGCCCACAAGGAGAAGCTTAATATTTTAAAGCTCTAAATTTTAGTCGTTGATGTGGATCTTAGTTCCGTTTATACATCCATATACAGTACCACTAAGATTGCGATTAGGCCAAGGGTTATTGGCTCCGCCAGAAATATTTTGAAAGTTAAATTCTTTCATAGGGTCAAACCATGTGATTTTTACGGGTGAATTTATTTCAATATGTACCTCAGGAATATTGTAGACTCTGCGAGTAGCATTAGATATAGAGTCAATAAGCCTACTCAGATCTAAATTATTGCAGGCTGTATTTACTGCAGCAAAAACGGATTCGATTCCAGAAATACCATTAGGACTAAGAATAAATTCCACATCATGAGACTCTATGTTTTCAGGGCGGTGGTCTGAAATAACTGAGTCAAGAGTTCCATTTTGTAGTGCCACTTGTAAAGCTTTTCTATCTGACTTTAATCTTAATGGTGGATTTACTCTGAGCGTTCCATCAAAATCACTCAAGTCATTATCGATAAAAGTTAGATGATGAGGCGTTGTGGCTGCAGTAATGTTAAGTCCTTTTTTCTTTGCTTTTCGTATTAGATTCACACCAGAAGCAGTAGATACAATCGGGATATGTATTCTTCCTCCTGCATATGAAAGAATTTCAATATCCCTCTGAATGCGAAGAGTTTCGGCTTCTGAAGGAGAGCCTATTAATCCTAATTTAGTGCTTGTTACACCTTCGTGCATATGCGCTCCTGGATTCAAGTCTGAATCTATGGCCTCTGAAATAACAACATCTCCTGAAGGCCCTAGATATTCGAGAGCTCTATGTAGTAGGCCAACTTTATTTATGGGAGAGTCATCAGTGAAACCGATAGCTCCTGCATCAGCCATATCTATTAATTCGGAAAGTTGATCACCAGCTCTATTTTTTGAAATACAGCCCAGTGGATGAGCCTCACATGGAGAATTCGTTTTTTCACCTCTTGCAATTAGATAAGCTACTGAAGCTTTGTTGTCTATTGGTGGGTTTGTAGATGGTAAAATAGCTACATCTGTATATCCGCCTGCTGCTGCAGCAAACAGTCCCCTGTCTAATCCTTCTTTTATTTCATTTCCAGGATCTCTAAAGTGAGCTTGTCCATCCATCCATCCGGGACTTATATAGCTATTTTCTTTATTTAGAATTAAACATGAATCGCAGTTTATATTTTTTCCGATCTCAGTAATAATACCGTTAATTATTTTCACATCGACTTTTTTACCATCGAATGACCCACCAGGATCAATAATTTTTACCTTTTTTAAAACTATTTGTGTTTCCATCTTTTTTGAAGAATTGTTTCGCCTGCAAGTGCTATGGTTACTATAATAATCAACTGCCACCAAAGGTGTGTTCCTGATTTCACATTCAGAATAACACTAGATATGTTTTCATCTGAAAGTTCTAAGACACTCGTGTTATTCCAACCATATTTACCTAACTCAGCTTTAAATCCAGGAATATCCCATGCGGAAGGATCACTCTCAACTCTATCTGCATTAATACCGAATGCAAACGATGTTAAAGAGTCGATTTCTACTGTATAATTACCTGGAGTATTAATTTGTGGCCCAAGCAATATTCTTGTCGAGCCACTACTTGTTCTGACTTCAGGCAGTATATATGCATCACTGTTATTTAAACTCACCTGCACTATTTCGTTAGGCTCAACTTCGAAGTTTAGAAATATTTTATTTTCACTTTTAAGAGTAATTGATTCAGCTTTTGCAGAACGTGCTACTTCTGATAACCTAAGTAAAATGGGCACGAAAATAGCGTGTTTAATAAAGTTACCAGTTTCTTGTTCTAATGTAATGCTCAATAAAAACGCACTCCCTTCGCCAACAGCGACCCTAGATAGAAATGGATACCCTCTTGATGTGCTTCCTAAAACCTCCTCTTCATCAGTAACCTTCCTTGAGATGCATCTGTCAGATACAGGCATGTCCATCCTGTTTGGAGGAGTTAAAAAAACGCCATTAAATAAAGGGTGTGAGAATTTTATGTTTTTTAAAGGCTCAGGATTATTTGTTTTATGCCAAACTTTCCCCTCTCCAAATCCCAATTTAGTTCTCAATAATTCAGCTCTTGAACTATTATTAACTGAATCAGGTATTATTAAGACTGTGCCACCATTTGTTGTGAAGTCAACAAGGGATTGCGTTATGCCACTAGAGGGGTCGTTTACCGAGTTGACAATAATTAAATCATAGTTGGATGTAGTCGCAAAGTCTGGAAGTGTCTCTAGGGTTTCAAGATTAACGGAAACGCCACTTGAGAGAAAGACCTTTTGAATACTCTTACTTGTTTTAGAGTTTTTATTATCACTTAATTGTAGGATGTCAATTTGCTGTACGACTTCATATCCTAAATAAAACGTATCATCGAAAGTAATAGGGGAATCTTCGATAGATATTATAGCGTGGTTAAACCCACTTTCTCCATGTGTGAAGTGGAGAACTGTATCAGTATGAATTCCCGGACTTAAATTGAAAGATGAAATGGCCGTTTTTTCATTGTTAATGTCTAATTTCAAACCTAGGCCATCTACTCGCTGGAGTGCGTTATGCTTAAGTCTAACATGTAGTTTTGCAGGATTTCCACTTGTTGCTATAGGGGAGTTGAACCATGCAGAATCAACCCAAACATTAGGCCTATCATTTGCAATGTATGGCAGGAAGTGAATCGAAATGTTTGTGTCTGGCTTGAAATTTTCAGACAATATATGCGAACTCTTTTGTAAGTCGCTGAGTAGATATATAGTTTGGCTTCTATCAGAAGCTTTGCTTAATTGATCTGAAGCCCTCGCAACGACCGCTTCAATATTTCTTACAAAAGGTTCAGTTTGAATTGAGGAGATTCTTTCAATAGCTTCTTGCTTGCTGAGAAAGTGTGAGTCTTTACCTGAAAAAGCATTTGTAATAATATGAAACTTATCAGTTTCTGAGTAATTATCGACTATTTCCGAAGCTCTAGTTTTCTCTACTTGAAGAACTGGGCCTTGCTCCCCTAAGGCATCTATTGACGGGCTTGTGTCTAAGTAGATCGACACTGCATTACCTCTACGGCCATTATTTTCAGTGATTCCTGTGTAAGGAATATATGGCCCAGCAAAAGCTATTACTAAAGATGCAATCGCAATGATTCTGAGTAGAAGAAGGAGAAGGTTTCGTAGCCTTTGAGTAGATCTAGTCTCTTTATTTACATTTTCTAAGAAACTCACATTAGAAAAGCTCACGGTCCTAAATCTCCGCAATTGCAGTAAA
>JABISU010000210.1 GCA_018700255.1 Flavobacteriales bacterium
GCGAAGAAAGTTAGAGCCTACCCAAAGCGCCCAGTTAGAGTCGTTTCTATTTGACGTTATTAAGAAGCAGCATTGACTTCACTCAGGAGAGAATTATGAAAATAAACATCGTTATGTTGATGGTGGCGGGGCTAATTATTTCTAGCTGCACATCTCGCCCAGAATCAATAGCACCTGTTTCAATATCTGCGTTGGAGTATAAGGGGCTGCCTTGTGGTGAGACACAACAAACTTTAAGTCTAGAAAGGTCGCGTTTAGCTTCGCTTAGTTCTAAGCAAAATGGTGCTGCAACTGGGGACGCGTTAGGGGTTTTTCTTCTTGGTCTTCCCGTAGCAAAAATTTTGGGTCAGGACGTGGAGGGCGAAATAGCTCTATCAAAAGGAAAGGTACAAGCGCTTGAAAGAGCTGTACCAATTAATTGTCGTGAAGAGAAGGAGTAGGAGAATGAAAATCGTTAAGTATTTTTCGTCTATCGTTTTAGTATCTATTTTTATCACGGGTTGTGCGGGAACCGGAACCAAGGATGTCACGGTTTACAGTGCACAAATTGAAGATTCTGAAACAACAGCATTTGTCATCGGTCGTAGGACTGGATACACCGGTTCAGCAGGTCTTATTAGTATAAAAATAGATGGTGCGGAAGTTGGATCGCTAGGAGAGCAAGAGGTAGGTGTCTACGAGGTGTCAGAGGGAGCGCATACGGTTGAAGTTAAATTTAAGGGTATAGCCGGGATAGGGGTAAATGCCGTCGTAAAAAGCCGCCAAATTGAAGACGGCGAAAAAGTGTTTTATTCCATTCAGCAAACAATGACATTACTATCCAGTAAGTTAAAAATGCTAGAGTTGACCAAGGAAGGTTTCTACGACGAATGATACGGCACTTATCCATAAGATAAGAGTGAAAGGGCTTTAGTTTTTTCAGAGTGGCTATCACGGGGTCAATGCAGGTTTGTATGGATTGGCTCCGATACTCTTGAAGTGAGATTAGACAGGCCAAGGGATAGCTACCAACCACGCCTTGTTCTATTTAAACAGCCTCAGAAGCCCTCAGATTGCGTCTCATTTGATTGTATTCCATGGGGCTTTGTCTGGTTGCTGAAGAGAAGTGATTGAATAAAAGTACGGGTAATGGAAGAGGCTTATATTTGTACGTAGATTGGATTCTCTATCATATGTAACCAATACTTATGTTCGTTCCACCTTAATAAATAACCTTCTGTTCTGCGTGTATCTACTGGTCTATCTCTATATAAATCTTTCATAGACGTCACGTTTAATACGCCCTTGTTAATTCTATTCTGCAGATCTGTTACTTCCTTATTAGGATCAATTCTTATTTGATAGTCCTGAAGTTCCTCTTGAACAGCTTTATTCATTACATCTGTCAGTTCATCTTTGAATTGTTCTCTACAAATAAATGAATCATGTACACATAAAATTGGTTCTTGTTTATCCGTAAAATAGTTGATGACTTTTGCTGCTATTCGTCCATCTATATTCATGAACTCAACGCCCTTATCTGAGCAAAGGTATTTTTTTATCGGAGCATGTTTCTTCTTAAAAGCTGTTAAAAGCTGTTCAAGTTGGTTGTCTGTAAACCGTTTCCCAAGTGAATCCTTTGGCTGGGCACTTCTGAAAGCCTGAAACGCTTTTTTTTCTTCTGCTGCATTAAATGCCATCAGAGCTAGACTTTTTACCCACTTCCTTTGTTCATCTTTGTTGTTACTCACTAACAACGGGACTTCGTATGGGTCTTGCAGGTCAAGGCTTGCTCCTTCTAGCGCATAAGCGACATTGATGTGGAGGCCGCTGAAGTCTAATTCCACTGTTCTAAAATCATTGATCAAAATGTTTTTACGCATTTCTCCTGCTATTTGCTGCCAAAAGCCTCCGTGATATCTACCCCCTAAATCCCAAGATCCTCTGTAGAATATCCTTCGCACCTGTTTGTTGAAGTGTCCCGTTGAGATTGCTCTATCCACCAATCGTCTCTTCTTCCCATCCCAGTACTCATCTTTAATTACCGGATGTTCTAGCTGTCCGATATCTATAAATGACTGTCTCAAAAGCTCGTTATATTTCTGTACCTCAGATCTTAACCTTGGAATTTCTGACCACTCATCATCTTTGTATTCAATCTCTTTTGACTTGGTTGGTATGTTTCCAGCTGAATCAGGCTCTTTGCCAGACA
>JABISU010000065.1 GCA_018700255.1 Flavobacteriales bacterium
CACGTGAAATCGTAGATAAATATCACGTTGAAATGCAAGGAGCGTTTAAGGGGTTGGATATCAGTTTCGATCACTATAGCAGAACTTCCAGTGAAAAACATCACAAGGTGGCCCAGGATTTTTTCCTGCAGCTTCTGGAGAATGATAGTTTTGAAGTTAAGACTCAGGAGCAGTATTACGACGAGGAAGCTGATCAGTTTTTAGCCGATAGATATATTACTGGTACGTGTCCTAAATGTCATGCGGACGGGGCCTATGGAGATCAGTGCGAGAAATGTGGGTCAACTCTTTCGCCTACAGAATTAATAAATCCCAAGTCGACTCTTAGCGGTGCCAAACCGGTTTTGAAGCCTACTACGCTTTGGTATTTACCTATGGGAAGGCATGAGGAGTGGTTAAAGGATTATATCGAGAATGGGATGCTTAACGGCAAGGCCCATCATGATGCTAAGGCTTGGAAAAGTCATGTTGTAGGCCAATGTAAAAGTTGGATAGACGGCGGATTGCAAAGTAGAGCGATGACTCGCGATTTAAAGTGGGGGGTGCCAGTTCCTGTAGAAGGGGCTGATGGGAAGGTCCTCTACGTTTGGCTTGATGCACCAGTCGGATATATTACAGCTACGATGGAGTGGGCTGAGAAGAATGGGCAAGATTGGCGCGACTGGTGGCAGAATGAGGACACCGAATTACTGCACTTTATCGGAAAGGATAACATTGTATTTCACTGTATCATATTTCCGATTTTACTTAAGCAACACGGAGACTTTATTTTACCTCACCATGTACCTGCGAATGAGTTTATGAATCTTGAAGGCGATAAAATTTCAACTTCTAGAAATTGGGCTGTGTGGGTTAGTGAATTCTTGGAAAACAATCCATCTGGAAGCGATCCAATGCGTTATGTTCTGACTTCTATCATGCCCGAGCAGCGCGACAGTGAATTTACCTGGAGTGATTACCGGGATAGGATAAATAACGAATTGGCTGATGTACTTGGAAATTTCGTGAATCGTGTCCTCGTACTTACTCGCAAGTACTACGAAGGTGTTGTCCCTGTCGCTCCAGAAGAAGCTGTATTAACGGATGTCGACAAGTCGCTTATTAAAGTGCTTGAAGGAGCTGGCGAGAGAATCGGTGATTTGATTTTACGACACCGATACCGCGAAGCCCAGCTCGAAGCTATGAACGTAGCCCGGCGTGGAAATAAATACCTCACAGAGGAGGAGCCGTGGAAACTTCAAAAAACTGATCCCGAAAGAGTAAGGACTATCATGCATTTAGCCTGTCAAGTGGTAGGAAACTTAGGAATCGTACTAGAACCTTTCCTTCCTAGAACAGCTGAGAAAATATCTATCTCTTTCGGAGTAAATGAATCTTCTTGGAAGGATGTCTCCTCTACACTTATAAATGACGGTACCTTGTTGGGAGATCTACCAATATTATTTACAAAAATAGACGAAGAAACTGTCAAGGCTGAGAAAGCGAAACTTGGAAACAATGGAGGAGACTCAGGGGTCTCAGAAAAACATACTATTATGATTCAAAAAGATTTAACTACTTTCGATAACTTTTCAGCGATGGACCTTAGAGTGGCTACAGTAACTGAGTGTGTGGCTGTAAAAAAGACGAAGAAGCTTTTAGAACTTACTGTAGATACAGGGCTAGATATTAGAACTGTAGTTTCTGGAATCGCTGAGCATTTCACACCTGAGGATGTTATAGGGCGTAAGGTGGTGCTTTTAGCGAACCTTGAGCCCCGCAAAATAAAAGGGGTGGAGAGCTGGGGGATGGTTCTTATGGCTTCTACTAATGATGGTGGACTGAGGTTCATTACTCCAGAAGAAGGTGTAACACCTGGAGATGTGATACAGTGAAATACCAAGTTCTCGTTTAAAGATAAATATAGTATGTCTTATAGCTGCTATCTGCTTTTTGCTTAGCTCTTACTTAGATACTATGAAAGACTGACGGACAAGTCCTCGTTCTGTCTCAACTGTAATAAGGTAAGTGCCGTTTGACAAGCCTGAAACATCTATCTCAGATTTAGAAAGAGTAAACTCCATCATCTTCTGACCTGATATAGAATAAATCTCACAGAGGTTATTACTTAAAGCTAAGTCTCCGTCTAAAGAAACTGTAATCGTAGATGAAGTAGGGCTTGGGAAAACATCTAGGTTATGAGAAAAGACAATGTCTTCAACTCCCGTAACTACATCAACGCTTATTGTAGAAACTGCTCCTACACAACCTGAAGCAGAAGAAGCTGCAACAGATAAAACGCCATCAGTAATATCTCCATCCCACTCCACAGTTACAAATGAGGTCCCTTGACCTGAAAGAATAGTCCCTCCTGTTATAGTCCAATCGAATGAAGCCGCATCAGCGCTACAAGAATATGACCACTCAGACACTCCTTCTCCTACCACAACAGAATCATCCCCTTCAATTACTCCGGCTGAAGGTCCGTATTCACAATCGTCATTTGTCCAAGCACTCTCATCGTAGTTACATGCTTCAGCGTCCATACACTGAGTAGGCGCATATAATATGGGACGAAGAATTCTTAAGTCTGGAGATTGAATTCCCATGGGAAATATCTGAAAGTAGATAGTTCCTGAGATAGTTCCTGAAGTCGTAAGTTGGCCTATAAGAACCTTCAAATCATCTCCTGCAAAACCAGCATTATCAGCCCCTAAACCAGGGAAAAAAGTAGCCCAACCATTACCAACAGGGGTATTCGCAATAACATTATCACCTGCCTCAAAAGCTACGAAAGCATCGTAAATCGGATCAGCTAAAGAAAGTAGTTCCATAGGTTCTAAAGAATTATCAACACCTATAGTTAACCAACTATCATATTCCAATTCAGGAAAAGCAGTAAAAAACGCGGGGTTAATAGCATTAGCAAACGTCTCACTTGCCTCTGGATGTTGGTACCACGCTGGAGAAGATGTTGACTCCATTATCCACGGATATTCATCACTCCCTGTGCAAGCTGATAGGTAGTCGTCAGCATGTAGCATATGAATATACATCCTCCATGTGGTCATTCCAGCTAGTTCACCTTCTGTATGTACCGCGTATTCTTCGAGCCCTACCCAATATTCATCTGGGCCTTGTGCGCTCATTGTGGTGAACGACACCAGAGAAATCGCTAGAAATAAAAACCCTCCTAAAATCTTCTTCATTTAATTCTATATTTTACCAACCAAATCCTAAATTCACGCCAAATCTAACTCCCATACCTTCTCCTTCAGGAAAAAGCGCCTCATCTAATTCTGACATAGTATCATCAAACCACTCTGTACTTACACTTTTAAACTGAGGACCAAAAAACATGTCAATCATCAAGCCGTCACCATACCATTGGTATCCAAGTACAGCTGCAGCTCCTATGGCATTTTTATTGTACCATTCATCTCCATCAACATCCCATTTAACAGTTCTATAACGAGCAAGAGCTGCAATATAAAAGCCTTCACAAGAATTGCCTCCTGGATAGAATCTGAATTCCGGAATCACAATAAATCCTGAACGCTTTGATGTATGAGTTTCCGTTGAAGTAGAATCGGTAGCTGATCCTGATCCTGTAAGAATTCCTGCCGACATTTGTACAGAAATCTGGTCTGTTAATGCGTGTTCATACCCGAATTGGTATTGACCTGCAATAAAACCGAAGGGATTTGCTTTTACAACTTGTCCTGGCCCATTAGATTGAGCTGACAAAGAGGTTGCACATAAAAATAGCGCAATTATAATTGTATTTTTCATGTTGTTTAATTAGGGTTAGAATCCTATTTTCATTGAGAAAGATACAGTACGACCATATGACCAATATCCTTCTAGTTTTCCGTTTTCAACAGTACCCTGTTCCTTAACGCCGGTTTGAGGGTTTGTAATCCACGTTTCATCTGCCTCATTCATATATATCGTATTCAGTGCATTCTGAACATTCAAGCCCAATCTAACATCAAGTCCACGAGCTCTAGTATTCCAGCTAAGATTAGCATCTAGGTATCCATAATCCTCCAATTGCACAGGCTGAATTCCGATTCTAGACTCATCATCCCTGTCCTGATCTATCTCAAATTGAGCATATAAATTCATGTTGTAAACATAACTTGCTCCAATTCGGAAGTTCTTCGGAAGTTCCATTCGAGCTTGTAAACCAAACTGAGTTTGTGGCGCATCACTGACCTTTAATCCCGCAGAATAGATATGCATAGAGTCAATAACCTCGTTTGTGTTCTCATCTAAAATCTCTGCATCTACATCGTTATCCCATCTCCAATCCCCTATGCTCACAAGACCTCCAATCTCGAGAGACGGAAGTGGTTTAGTACGGAACTCAAATTCAATTCCATCGTGAGTCTCGATAAGACCCCTTACGAAAGCCCTATACTCAGTTCCATCAGGCCTAAGTAGAGGGCCTGACATAATAGACTTATCCTTCCACTTCGTGTGGTACACATTAATATCTAATGAGGCTTTCGGAAAGCGGACTCTATACCCTATCTCAAGAGCTTCAACTTTTTCATTGACTAGATTCTCATTAGAAAGCACGTTTTGGTAATTCGGAAAAACATTCCTAATAAAAGGCGCACGTGAGTATACTCCAGCATTTAGGTAAATGTGATTAGTCTCTGTAATCGCATAAGAACCTCCCAACTTAGCATTGTAACCAGGAGAACTTGCTTTTTCGCTGAGAACCCCATACATAAACTGCTCTGTAGTCACGTACTCATCTGTTTCCTCGTTGTACTCAGTAACCTCCTGAACACCGGTCTCATCATAGCGGAAGTAAGTATATGGATCCTCACGGCGATATCCAGTATAAGAGCCTGTTGCTGCTAGGAATGCTGAGATTTTATCTGTATTGTACTCCAGCTGCGTAAAGAACCCTGCGTACTTAACATAGCCTGTATTGTCGTAATCCACCTTATCCCCCTCTGTCGCCATAAGCTGATACTCTGGGTTGATGCCATATCCTGTTGCCGTTGAGAATGACTGCATATAGAAATCTCCACCCATTAAATTTGAGGTACGAGTGAAGTGCTTCCCTTCATAGTAACGCATATCCACTCCTGCAA
>JABISU010000060.1 GCA_018700255.1 Flavobacteriales bacterium
CTTCTCCATAGCCACCATTCGGTCCGATCAAAGGATCGTGACCGGCATTTTGAATTTCATATAGTTGCTTTGGAGTGCTGTCTGGAGTTACGGTATAATGTACGTTGGAATGCAGATTTGGACTGGCTATAAAATCGAGTTCTCCAGAGGTTATTAGTACGGGACTGTTGTGGTTTAGATCTGCTTCGCTAGCGTTGGATAGAAAAGGGTTTAGCGCAATGACAGCCTTAATAGTAGGATCACTTACTGCTGCTAATTGTGCTCCGCCTCCGCCCATAGAGAAACCTCCTACTGCAAAATTATTGATGTCAAGAGAGTAGTATAGAGGCGAACCAATTCTGATTTGTTCTGCCTTTAAAGTAACAATGGCATCTAATAAAGCTGCTTTTCGTTGTGTAGGCGAATCGGTTAAATAATTAGCTCCAATAGTCATAGTTACGATACCGTGAGCTGCTAAAAAAGGTCCCCAATTTTGAAGTGTTGATTCAAAATTCATAAAGCCAGGAACTAAAACTATACTACTTAGTGGACCGCTAGCATTGGTTGGATAATAAATGTGCGCACCTGCATAATCTGGGCCGTTGCGTATGTTGTCTGATTCATCGAGACTACTTACATTATAAGGTCCTGGATTGAGTAGTGCTATTTGTGCCAAAGAGTCACAACTAACCGATGACTGCCCGAGTACACACAATGAATGTAAAAAAACCAGAGCTGTAACTAAATATCTCATTTTATTTATCTAATCACAAAACTACTACTTATTATAAAAAAGTAACCATATTTATCATGGGATGTCACAAAGGCTACCAAAGGCCTGAAGCATCATTAATAAATCTACTATTGAAACAGCTCCGTCTAGATTTAAATCATATTCGCACATTGAGTTACAACCGAAGTCACTGAGTAAGGTGAGAATGTCTTGAACCGAAATAATACCATCAGAATTTAAGTCCTCTACACACAATTGTAAATCACAAATTCCATCGTTGTCAGAGTCCGATTCGCAATCTCCACCGCAAACTCCAATTGCATCAACACTGTATAAACAAGATCCATCCTCAGTATTTGCTGAAGGTTCATAGTTACAAGCTGTGAAATCTGTGCATCCTAACAACTCAGTAAATTCATATGGACATATCCCCGATAAACTTATCGAAGTGACAAATCCAGCTCCGGAAGATGCTGTCCATCCATTTACAATTGTTAAAGTCCAATCTCCATCACCCGATACTTCAGCACCAGACAAATCTACCACTGCATTGTATAATCCAGCTGTAGAAACCTGCCAAGTTGCAGGGTATACAGAGAGGAAGTTGCCTTGAGATGCACAAACTCCACTAGCATAATTATATCCTCCAAACTCTATACAAGTGCCATCAGGCGATCCTATTTGGATCACCATATCAGAAGGCCAACTGCCATTATTGAGATAATTGTCAAAGTATAAATCTATGGTAACATTTGATATTGTACCTGTCCCAGTATTTTCAAAAGTGTCTGAGCTCTCTCCTCCGGAGAGAGAGTCTGTAACTGAAAAATTAATTTCATAACAACCACATATTGGATCAGAAAATATACAATCACCATCAATAATGGCATTTTCATCAAAATTACAAGCAGAAATATCAGTACATCCAGAGCAAGAATCATATTCACAAGAATCATCATCCTGCAAAGCTGTACTATCATAGTTACAAGAAGCTATATCTGTGCATCCTGAACACGTTGAATCATCCCCTCCACATACACCACAAATATCGTTTTGTAGGCAAGAACCATCATCCTGCAAAGCTGTACTGTCATAGTTACAAGAAGCATCATCCATACAGCCAACGCAATCAAAGTTACATGTGCCAACATCTTGAGTAGCATCCGGATCGTAATTACAAGCAAGATTATCAGTACATCCAAAACCACAATCTGTGCTGTTGATGGCAAAGTAATCCTCTCCATAAGAAGATCCATCACCATTAGCAGCTGTATCAAGAGATCCCGTCATAATAACGGATCCAGTAGCTAAATCCGTTAAGGTATATATTGCATTATTCCAACCATCAGAAAAGCTATCCGCAAGATAAAGAGTGTAACATCCATCAACAATACAAAAATCCTGAGATCCAGATCCACCAGAAGCTACCGCTATATCATTAATTAGGACAGACCAAGATATCTCTGAATCCCAAAAGCCACCGCCAATAGTAATATTTACTTCGTTTCCGAAGACACAGCTTCCGTCGTCTATCGTATTTACCACATCGTAGTTACATGCTGTAGAATCTGTACATCCCGCGCAAGTTTCATAATCACATGAATCATCATCCTCATCCTCTCCCACTGTTGGGTCATAGTTACATGCTGTGGGATCCGAACAACCATCCATAATAATATATGCAGGCTGCTGACCCACAATTGTTAAGCTATATGTAAATAATATGAGAGTTAGTAAACTCTTTAAATTATTATAGATAATTAACATAATTACAATTTACAATATAAAATCTCTAATCATATGATTAATAGTATCTTTTACGATAAACTCCAAGACAATATTATTGAAGTTTTTTTATAACAAACTCGAAATCACTAGGGTGAGTGAGATCTAGAAATTCTCCTTCGAATGGTATTGCACTCATTTTTATTGGGTTCTCGGCAACCCATTTATCAACTGCTGTAGGTAGTTCCTTTTCATTTCTAACGTCGTCCAATGGGCAGTCTTTTACTGTAGTGATAAAATCAGAGAAAGACATTTTAAACATATTCATACTTACTCTTAGAGTTCCATCTGACTGAATAAAATTCGGTAGGGTTTCTTTAGAGGGTTTCTCAATAATTTGCTTTAAATAGCCCTCTGAATCTATATCTACAACTGAGAACACCGATACCCTATCCTCAGGTAATCCCAGTTTAGAAGAGTCATAAGCAAGCATCGCACAATTAAATTTAAAAATCTCACTAAAAGATTCTTCAGGCGGCATATTGTCACCGTTACAAACGACAATGGAATGATTATATAAATCTGAGTTTGACATTAGCGCCCTCTCTACTGCGTCAGCTGTTCCTAAAGGCTTAATTCTGCCATGAGGAATTGTTTGGACTACATATCTGATTTCCAAACCTTCTATGTGGTTAGATGAAAAATATTTCTCCGTGATGTGATCTTTTTCCCCAACAACAACAATTACACAATTGCTTCCCTCCTTCTTTATTCTCTTTAAAAGAAGTTCTAAAAACGGAATCTCTCCGTCACCTACCCTGAGCATAGCTTTAGGTCTTGAGGTGACTTCTTTTGCGATATCTTCACTAACACCCTCTACACTTTTCATTCTACTAGAAGCTCCTGCAGCTAGAATTACAACAGGGTTCTTTACATCGGTATTCAAACCCCAATCAACGCCAGGTTCAGATTTCACGTGGTAAGTAATTGATCCATCTATACGCTCTATTGAAGATTTAATTTGGGCAAGTAGTGATAAGTCTGATTTGCCATTGCTTTTAGGAACCATCGCAATCATACATCCCCCTCCTCCTGAACCAAATATCTTTGCACCTACCGCGCCAGCATTTATTGCAGCATCACACATTTTCTCAATTTTAGGTGTGCTTATTTTCAATACATCTCGTAGAATTGAATGATGTTCACTCATAAGTGCTCCCAACTCCTCAACCGATTGATTTTCAATTAATAACTTAGATGATGCCGTCCTCTCTATGTCTCTATTCCTAATAGTTCCTTCAACAAGATGTAAATCGACTTTATTTAATTTTTGTAAATCAATTTCATCCCAAACACCACCATTTTTCACGAGAATATCCAATCGATCGAACTTGCACCTTGACAGAATTCCAATTGTATCCTTCGGAGCATTAGAATCTCCTAGCACCAAATCGAAGGATGAGTTACCAAGCTTTATATATCCATCCTTTTCGTTTGGATCAACTCTTAAAGCACCACCAACCGAACAGGCTATTTGATCCATATTTCCTCCAGGAGCATCGAAATAACTAACCTCTGCCTGGAAAGCTTGACCTGCCAATTCAATTTCAGTTGTTATGTGTCCTGAAAGCCTTTGCATAGCTGCAATCCAAGCAACTAAAAGAGCTGAAGAACTGCTACACCCAGCTTGGACTGGGACATCACTATCAATTGTCGCATTCCACCCATATTTAGGGAGCCTACCCTCTCTTTTTGCAATAATCAAAGATGAAAGCAAATGATTTTGAACGCCCGTTATTTCACTCGTTTCAAGTCTATCTAAATCAAATTCTCCGGAAAAATCCTTACCTAGTTTTGGACTAGACCAAACAACTATTCTATCATATCTCTCTTCAATATGAATCCTACACCTTAGGTTAACAGCCATAACAACGGAAGGCATACCCAAGTAATCCTGGTGCTCGCCATAAAGACAAACCCTGCCCGGGGCTGAAACAGTAAATTTTCTATTTACAGAAGAATCCATAGAGCGCAAATATCGACAGAAGATTTAGTAATTTTCGAACCTGTCCATAATAACATGAAAAATAGAAAACTCCCACCCATTTTTTGTATTGTAGTTGTTGTGATTGCCCTTGGATTTTATCTTCAATCCTGCGAAAGGATGGAGTCAAAAGACGTGGAGGTTGAATTAATCATTCTTGGCACTATACAAGACGCAGGATCACCCCATATCGCTTGTATGAAAGACTGTTGTCGGAATATTTTTTTGAGACCTGTTACTGATAGAAAAGTTGTCTCTCTGGGAGTACTTGATCATAAAAATCAGAAATCCTATTTATTTGAGGCGACCCCTGACATGCCATCACAGCTCAAGCATTTAAAGTCATGCGCTTCGTGGGAGGCTGATGAAATTCCCCAGGGAGTATTTCTAACTCATGCTCACATAGGTCATTATTCAGGGCTTATGTATTTCGGAAAAGAAGCGATGAATGCTTCTGAGATTACAGTATTTGCTATGCCTAGGATGAGAGAGTTTTTATACAACAATGGGCCGTGGAGCTTACTCGTTGAGAACAGCAACATCTCTGTGAGTGATTTACATCACAACAAAGCAGTTGAATTAAGTCATCATTTAATAGTAACCCCCATTAAAGTTCCTCACAGGGACGAGTTTTCTGAAACTGTGGGCTATAAGATTCAGGGGCCAAATCGATCCGCCCTTTTCATCCCTGATATTGACAAATGGTCAAAGTGGAATCTGGATTTAGAAAACGTGATTTCTACAGTTGACTATGCTTTTATAGATGGCACTTTTTACGACGGGGTTGAGATTAATCACCGAGATATTAGCCAAATACCGCATCCGTTTATTATTGAAACTCTAGAGCTATTGTCAGAGATTTCAGATAGTGAAAAAGAAAAGGTCCATTTTATTCACTTCAACCATACAAATCCTGTTCTAAAGAAAGATTCTGGTGTTAAAGCTAAGATTGAGGATGCTGGTTTTAAAGTAGCTCAATATGGAGCACGCATAGCGTTGTAAACGGACACATAGCCCAATGAAAATTTTTTTCTTTACGATTGTCAATTTACGCCCCAAATACGCGCAAAAAAGTTGTCAATGTACTCTTGTTCTTGATCTTTAGGTGGTCCTATTATAGTCTCTACCAATTCATACTTACCATCTTCCTCCTCAAGAAGGAAACTGAAGATATAATCTGTGTTATTCCCCTCTTTATCAAAGTATGCACCAAATCTAAGGTCATTGAATAACAAATTACCATCCACATAATCTATGCAAAAATAATTATCGCTAAACCAGCGTAACGTAGTAATTGTGGGGTCCGAGTCAATGTTCTGAATCAATGTATGCTGCTTCTCTATTTTCGAAAACTTCACTGGAACTGTATCGTAGAAAGAATAAAGTCCCACATAATATGCATCATTTGCTTCTGCCGTACACGACCAAAGTATATTGTTGAAGATTGTTGGTGAAGTCATCATTCTTGTCACCTCAATGTTTTGAGCTTTAAATTCATGCTCAAAAATTTCTTGTACTCTCGCTTTGTTGTATACCGTAAACAACAAATACAGAGTACTTAGTGCCAAACCTAGATAATTCACAATTCTCCTCGTTCTCTTTGTTCTTATTATAAAACCAGTTATTACAAGGCTCAGAAGTAATGGAATAGTATATAGTGGATCTACCACAGCAATTGACCCCCAACTCACTCTATAGCTTGAAAATGGAGCAAAAACCTGAGTACCATAGACTGTAAAACAGTCTAAAATAACGTGGGTAAAAAATGCAAGGAATAACATAATCTGCCACTCCTTTCTAGTAACTAGTGAATTCGGTTTATTAAATCTATTAATCAGCCATCCAAATAAAAGTGCAAACAGAACTGAGAATAACAGTGAGTGGGAAATCCCTCTGTGAAAAGCAAGCTCACCTAGTTCCGATAAAAAAAGGCCTGACAGTACATCTAAATCTGGAATCGTACCTCCTATTGCACCCCAAAGTATTGCTCTATTACCAAGTTTCCTGCCTAATGTGGCTTCTCCTACAGCAGCTCCAAGAACTAATTGAGATATTGAGTCCATAAATTTAAATTTGAGGGTGCAAATTTAATCCATGAAAGACAGACAAGCCTTTATAATTTGTAGTTGTTTTTTTAAGCCTAGATATATCTGTAACTTATTTCTACAACATTAAATAAAACGATTAATAAATCGCCTTTTTTAATAACTACATTAGTGTAGAACAGAAAATTTTCTCTGTGTAGATTTCTTAGAATCCAAAACGTGAATAATGTAAGTTCCAGTAGGAAACTCATCGACGTTTATTCTAGCTGAATTGCTAGCAGTCGTAAGATGTGTTACTGCCTCTCCCAATAGGTTATACACATATATATTTACTTGACCTTCAAAACCAACTAGATTTACATTTAGCTGATCATTAGTCGGGTTAGGATAAAGTGTAATCTCTGAATCCAAAGCTGCTTCTACATCTTCTACATCAGTATTGCAAGGAGTGAGATTAAGACCGTGACTCCCGAAATAAGAGGTGAAAGTATCAGTGGTTCCATTTAGAGGCCACATATCTTGCTCGAGTATAGTGCCGTCAGGTGCAATAAGGATAAAAGTAGGAAAAGCACCTACACTGTAAGCACTAGTAGCAGCGATTCCGCCACCCTCAGTTCCAGATGCAGCAGGGGGATGATTTGGCCCTCCAAATGTTTCTTCATATACTATAGTTGCTGCATCGCCTACTGTTGATTCTAGTGAAAGAAAAAAGATGTCAGCTTGATTACATCCGAAATTCATATATGCTTCAGAATAATAACCTTGGTTAGATTGACATGGCCCACATGTAGTAAAGAAGAAATCAACACACACGTAAGAGCCTGATGCTAACTCATCGAAAAGGTTAAACTCTTCTCCATTAGTAAATGTAACTGTAAAATCTACAGCTTGAGTAAGAGGTGTTTGTGCTGCCGCTGAAAGTGACAAAAAACCAAAGAAAAGAAATGTATATAGTGTTTTCATACGAGTGTTAAAATATTTATAATGATAAATATAGTAAATAAACCATGATTATTTAGAAATAATATTATTATACAAAAAAGACATTACGTTTTTTTTATTATAATTGCTATACATTTTAAAAAATATATTATGTTTAAAAACAAATACTTAACTATTCTATCTGTTTGCCTATTATTTACTAGCATTCAGACTTATGCTCAACCCGGCAATGATCTTTGTTCTGGGGCAATCGATATCTCTGAATTAATTGGAAATGAAATGGGAGTTCTTAATGAAGCCGGTCCATTTACAAATGTTGGTGCTACTGCTGAAGATGGATTGTCAGACGATCTAGTGGGAATATGGTTCGATTCTGATGCTGAAGGATTTCAACCAAGCGTTGACCAGACGGTTTGGTTTCATTTCACGGGAGATGGCAGTACGTATCAATTTAGGACTTTAAATTGTCCTGGTGCAGGTTTCTACAGTAATGACACACAATTAGCTCTATATCGGGGAGCTTGTGATGACCTTACTTTTGTTGGTGCAAATGATGACCTGATGGGATTCTGGTCGGGCGAATGGGGCTGGTATTACTCTTTCATCAACTTTAAAGCTGAGTTAGATGTAGAATATTGGTTTATGGTCGATGGATTCAATTGGAATGAAGGAACTACATACCAAGGCGTTGCAGAAGGAACTTTTTGTATTTCTTCTGTGAAATTACAACCTTTGACCGATCACAATACATGTACAGATGCTCTTGCACTTGATGGTTTCCTCTCTGCAACTGAAAACAATCCCAGCCAATTTGGACCTTTTGACAATACAGTGCTTGGAAGTAACATCATGCCTGACGCAAATGCTGACAACATCGGTATAGAGTGCTGGGAAGACGGACCTACTGAAGACGGTTCAGTTTGGTTTACTTTCACAGGAAATGGAAATGCGTATACGATTACTCCATCTTACTGCGGTGATGATAATTTCGTATACTATTGGGCATGGGATGGCCAAATGGCTATATACACAGGTGAATGCGGCGAATTAACTCCCATAGCATGTAATGAAGATTTTGATACTGATAATAGTATGTATTGGCCTGAGATAGGTTTAGATACTCAAGATGGAGTAACATACTATGTAAGACTTGATGGCTTCCATTGGACAAACTTTCCATATGAATGGACAGCTGATGGAGCCTTTTGTCTTCAAGCTTTTGTTGGAAATATAAATAGCATCACGAGCATTACACCTCTTGACGTTCATTTCTACCCCAACCCATGTTACGGTGATATTACACTTACTTGGGAAGGAGGAGATGACGTTGCTGACGTTGTGGCATTCGACCAGCTTGGGAAAAAAGTTGGAGTATTTCTCAACATAAGAAAAGGACAGAGCATCAATCTTAATGTAAGTTCTGGAATGTATATCTTAAACATAAGAAGTGACAACCATAGGGGCTCTGTTACAGTTGACGTATTAAGTGAATAGTCTGTTTGATACTATGTAAATAAGAAAGCCCTCCTGTTTCAGGAGGGCTTTTTTAATGCAATAAATAGAACTTAAATACAAGACTTTAATATGACTTTAACATGACAATTGGGTGAGGTTATTAGTGATAATTTTGTAAAAAAATTAGAACGCATACAAAATGAATATTCAATACTCCTTCTTAACGATTGCACTTTTATATTCAGTAACCCTCATAGGTCAAACGACAGACATTGTAACGATGGGTTCTGGCTATATTGATCAAAGCTTTTACAGCCTTTCTAATGGAGAAGTTGCGACAGCGAATAACACCAACTGGGACATCGCATTTTCACTAAATGCTTTATCAGCAACCATTCGAATCAATGGAGGAATGGGCACTTCTCTTTACAAAGTTCCAAATGTGGACGTTAGTGGTTGGGCAGATGTCGACACACTAGGTCTAAGCACTTGGTCGCAACTAATAAACTCAGAATTATCTTGGAGTGATGGAGCCTTCAACACGAACTCAGAAAATATGAATTATGGATGGGGTAATTACGATTTGATCACCCATGTTGTAGTTGGTGATGCTGTTTTTATCGTTAAATCAATTGATGGAGAATGGAAAAAATTAATGATTGAAGAACTTGACGATGGTGTCTTTAACTTTAAGTACGCAAACCTAGATAGTTCTGACGAGATTGTCACTTCAATCGATAGGTCGGAATATGAAGATAAGAATTTCGTCTACTACTCTCTGTCTTCTCACATGGTAATGGACCGAGAGCCTTTGATTTCAGACTGGGATTTGACATTCACAAAGTACATTACAACACTTTCACCTGGGGTTTACTACAGTGTATCTGGTGCATTAGCTAACAACAATATCGAAATAGCAGAAGTGAATGATCTGTCGAATCCTTTTACATACAGTGATTATGCATCTCACGGCTTCTTATCAGATATGAATATCATCGGACATGATTGGAAATCATATAACATGTCTGCGTTCTCATATGAGTTAGAAGAAGAAAGATGTTATTTCGTAAAGAACCTTGAGGGAAGTATTTTTAGAATCGTTTTTACAGATTTTGCTGGAAGCAGTTCTGGTGAGATTACCATTAATAAAGAATTAATCAGTGGAAGCTCTGTTTTAGATAATGAAAACAACACTAATTTTTTTAGTTTTTATCCAAACCCTGCTTCCAACAATACCACTGTTCTAATAGACACTCAAGCCAAGCAGGTACAGTTAACCATATATGATGTTCGAGGTAAGAAAATATTTGACGCTCAAATGCCTAGAGGGTTTCATGAGACATCGATATCCACTGCTGATTTTGAAAAAGGGCTGTATTTTGTTGATGTTACGTTTAATGGGACTCTTTCCTCTCAAAAACTAATCATACAGTAAATTTTCGAATATGATCGCGTTGAATTTTATAGATTTCTAAAGGATGAGAGGATTCTTGATTCTTGTTTTGTTCATGACATCGACAACTGTAAAAGGTCAACAACTTACTGTTTTAGACAAAAATGACACACCTGTTTCATTTGTACATGTAAGGTTTATTGATATAGACACAAAAGAATCAATCATTATTTCTAATGATATGGGAGTTGTTAAACTACCTAATAATATCAATAAGCAGGCAGGAATCCTGACGTTCATTTCACACATTTCGCATGTAAATTATGTGGACACACTCCTCTTTATTGATGATATTACCATCCACCTTGAGCCGTCTGAAATACTACTCGATCAAGTTGTCGTAACTGCTCAAATGACAGAAAATATCTCAGAGAA